>JAZNUO010000363.1:0-10317 GCA_045592305.1 Eubacteriales bacterium
CTTTCAAAACGCATTACTCATCAATGTTTTTTGAAAGTTTTGAAGATTCCAAAGGGACTCTCAAATTTGCCTTTACGACAAATTTGTTGCGGTGCTTGCACCGCTATTTTCAAAAGTCCCTTTGGTGGGGTGCAGGGGTGAAACCCCTGCCCGATAAACCCAAGTTTAAAATCCCCCCGCCACGAACCCGTGACAGGGGGAAATTCCATACAGCGGTAATATTACTTCTGCACGAAGGTATAGCTGCCGGGCTGAAGCTCGATCTCGAGGCACTTACCGCAGTAGCAGACCTTGCCGTCGGCGAACTTCTTCTCCACGCCGTTCACCGTGTAGGTCTCGGCATCGGACAGCATGGGCAGATACAGGGTGGTGGTCACGGGGACGGTGCACTCGTAGACAAAGCCGTCGGTGGTATCCCAGTTGGACACGATGAGACCCTGAACCGACTCGAAGGAGGTCTTAGCCCACTTGATGAGCTCCTGACCCTCGGGGATCTCGGCGGGGGTACGGGTGTCGGGCTTGGGCTGGAGAATGGGATGGGCGAAGCCGGGAGCGGCCTCGGTGGTCTCGATGCCCGCGATGTGGCGGTACATCCACTCCTGAATAGCGCCGTAGGCGTAGTGGTTGAAGGAGTTCATGCCCACGTCGCCAAAGCCCGTAGCCAAGGTATAAGAGTTCCAGCGCTCCCAGATGGTGGTCGCGCCCTGATAGATGCTGTACAGCCAGGAGGGATTCTCGGTCTGGAGCAGGAGAGAGTAGGCCAGATTGTTCTCGCCAAACTCGGCCAGCACCTCGCACAGAATACAGGTGCCCACAAATCCCGTGGAGAGCTTGTAGCCGTTGTCGATGACCTTCTGCTTCAGCGCGGCCACGGCGGCGGGGATACGATCTTCATCCAGAAGCCCGATACGCAAAGCCAGCAGATAGCCGCACTGAGTGCGGTTCTCGGGGTTCAGTTCGCCGTTTGCGTCGCAGTACAGGGTGCGGAAGTGATCCCGAACCTTGGCGTAGGTAGCCTTGTAATGCTCGGCGCGGTCGGTCTTACCGATGGCTCTCGACATAGCCTCCATGTACATACAATCCAGCGCGTAGTAGGCCACGCAGATCAGGCGTGCGTCGGTGCTCTCGTAGGCCAGCCAGTCGCCGTAGTGCGGATTGGGGGCGTTCATATTGGAAGCCTCCAGCCAGCCCATGTACTTCTCCATGGACTCGTAGTGCTCGCGGATAACGGTCACGTCGCCATACATCTTCCACATGGTGTAGGGTACGATGATACCTGCGTCGCTCCAGGCCGCGCCGCCGAAGCCGACCACACGGACGTGGGGGATCACGTCGGGATACATACCCACCTCGTTCTGGGAGTCACGGGCATCCTGGAGCCACTTGCGGAAGAAGCCGTCCACCATGGCGTTGTAGGCGGCAGTACAGCAGAAGGCCTGGGTATCACCCGTCCAGCCCAGACGCTCGTCTCGCTGGGGGCAATCGGTGGGAACCGACAGGTAGTTGCCTCGCTGACCCCAGATAATGTTGGAGATGAGCTGATTGACCGCGGGATGGGATGTCTCCATCTTACCCGTCTCTCGGGTAGCCGAGCCGACGACGAGGCAAGCCAGACCAATGAATTCCACCTCCTCGGTGGCGGTGATCTCGAGATAGCGGAAGCCGAAGAAGGTGAAGGTGGGGCAGTAATACTCGCCCGCCTCGTCACCCCTCAGGATGTAGTGTACCTTAGCCTTGGCGGAGCGGTAGTTGATGCTGTAGATGGAGCCCTCGGGGTTGTCGTTGCCGCGGGACTGAAGACCCGAGTCGTTGAGCATCTCGCCTACGCGGATATGCACCGAGGTTCCCTTGGCACCCTTGACGGTGAAGGTGGGCCAGCCAACCATGTTCTGACCCAGATCGATGACGGCGGACTCGCCCTTGCAGAGCTTGAAGCCGTCCTCGCCCTTGAACTCACGAACGACATGGATCTTACCGTAATCCGAGCCGTTGTCCTCGGTGCCGTTGTAGATCACGATCGTCTCGGGACTCCGGGCCAGACCCTCCCTGACCATGATGGTGGGTCCCACGTGAGGGGTCACGAAAATATCGTAGCTCTCGGTGGTGACGGCATCCCATGCCACGCAGCTACAGCCCTTGGACAGACCCTTCAGGGTAGGCAGATTGGCATCGTACAGCTCGCCGTCCCAGATGTCCGAGGCGCGGATGGCACTGCCCCAAGCGGCCTGCCAGCTTTCGTCGGTGTACAGAACCTGCTGACCCTTACCGTCCACCAGATGAATGGCGGCCAGGAGGGAGATGTGGGTCTCCCCGTAAGTACCCAGCGCGATGCGGCCGTTCCACCAACCGGGAGCCACGGCGATCAGCAGGGTATTCTCCCCCTCCGTGAGGTAGGGAGCCAGATCGTAGGAGTAGTAGAGCACGCGCTCACGGTAGTCGGTCCAGCCGGGCTTCATCTCGTCAAAGACCTCGACCCCCTTCTCGTCCAAGCGACCCACACGGCGGCCGTTGACCCAGATGTCGAACACGCCCAGAGCGGTAGCGTCCACGCGGGCGGCTTTCAGCCCCTCCACGGTAAACTGCTTGCAAAAAAGGGCGATGCCCCCCACGTCCGCGATGGGGGCGAACTGGTCAGAGCGACCCAGCGCGTTCTCCCAAGGGTTCTTCTTCTCCTCCACCACGGGGGCGGGGTTTGCACAGGTGATCCACTTGCCAAGACCACCGGTCATGTAATCCTTGCTCATAGTATCCGTTTCCTTTCAGAAAGTACCGACATGCATGCTGTCGGAGGGGGCAGACCGCGATCCGCCTTCGGGAATAGTATACCATATCTTCCCATAATATGCAAGGTGTTTTGTGAAAATAATACGAAAAAAAAACCAAATCCCTACCCCACGGGAATCCGTAGGATAGGGGGGGTTCAAGGGGAATTATACGAATCCCTAATAAAGATCTTGAACCGAGCCTGCCCTCTCCGTCACGCCAAGGGCGTGCCACCTCCCCCAAAGGGGGAGGCCGCCGAACAAGTTCGGCATGAAAGGCTCTCCCTCTGGGAGAGCTCCCGCGAAGCGGGTGAGAGGGTAGTCCGGATTCAAGACTTTAAAAAGAGAATAGTATCACTGCCCCATTCTCTCATACGTCCGAAAAATCGCGTGGATCACCCAGTCTCCCGTCATCTCCAGACGGAGGACGGAGCTGTCACAGGGGCGCGGGATCAGCGGGAGCCGCAGAAGTCGGTCGGTCATGCCCCCCGAAAACTCCCCGAGAAGGGTCTCCTCGCCACTCTCATCGTATCGGATCAGCACCCGCAGAATCCCGCCGGGAGCACCTGTGGCGCGGATCGCCAGCCTCGCGAGACGGTAGCCGTCGGGCTCCCCGAAGCGGTCGGGGGTAAGGGTCGCGGAGGAAACAAGGGCTCCCTTGATCTCCCGCTCGGTAAAGCCGCACCCCGTTTTTTGCCCCTCGGGGGAGGTCTTCCAGATATTGCCCTCTCCGTCCTGTAGGTAGAGGAAGCCCTCGTGCCCCAGAATACAGCCTACCGCCAGATCATCCTCGGGATACCAGGCCCCTTCCTCGGGCAGAAGCAGGCTCACCCGCTCCTTTCCGTCCGCTGTGAGCGAGAGGCAGTAGACCGCCCCGTCGCTGCCGCCGTGACCGCCCGTGACCGTGACCTCCCCGAAGGAGGAAATCCGCTCGGGCTCCTGTCCGCGGTAGCGGTAGACTCCGCCAAAGGAGGCGTAGTACAGAGAATCCCCTACCTCGCAAAGGGTATCCGCAAGCCCCTCGGGAATACCCACTCCGTAGCCCTCGTGGAGCGTAAAGCTGTCCGAACGGCTGCCCAGCAGCTTGCAGACGCGGTCGGGCTTGAAGAACACCGTGTACCCCTGCCACGGAGACAGGGCGGTGAACTCCCCGCCGCTCTCGCAGCGCAGGATCACGGGATGCTTCCCGTCCCCCGCGGGGCGGCTGTAAAAGTCGGTGGCACTCCCCGCGGCGCTGACGTATACGTCCTTTCCCAGAATACCGTATACACGATCGCCGCTGACACAGCACTTGGTCAGGGCGGGCACCACCCGTTTGAAGCGGGCACTGCTGGTATAGGAGGCTGAAAAGGTGGTGGCCAGCGTCGCCGTCCCCGCGTGAAGCCCCGTAATGCGGTAGTAGCCCTCAGGGGCGGGGGTCACGTCGTCGGCATTGAGCACCCGCAGGCAATCCCCCACGCCAAAGCCCCGCTCACTCCAGACCTCTCCCTTGGGCAGAGTCACGGTATTTCCACTGAACTCCACTTCCTCGATGATCCCCGTGTCCAGCTCAATGGGGCGGGGCATGGAAAAGCCGCCGTCCATAACCAGCTTGTCGGGGTAGATATACAGCTTCCCGCCAAAGGCCAAAAAGCTCTTGTCGGTATCGCTCACACTCCCCAGAGAGTGTATCTGCAGGCCGTCCGAGGTGGCGTACAGCCCCGTACCCCGCGCAAAGATCAGGGCACCGTCAAACCACACCATACCGTGAGGCTTCCCGCTTCCCCGCCCGTAGGCAAAAAGCCCGCGGGGAGGACGGGTAGCCAGCAGGGGCATCCGACGGGGGGAGAGATTCACCCCCAAAACGATGGTTTCCCCTCCCCGAAAGGGAGCGGAGCACCCGCCGAAGGAAAGAATTCGCCCCACCTCGCGGCGGAGAGTATGGGACATACGCTCGGGCAGATAGTCGGGAGCTGTCCCGCCGTCCATTCTCTTACTCATACGCTTCCCTCCTCTCGGTTTTGGGGCAGGGATGCCGTCGCGAGCACGGTTTTCTCAGCCGCGACGCTCTCCAGGGCCGTCAGCACCCGATCCATCTCCCCCGCCAGAAACTCCAGCTCCTCGGTGAGGGAGGACAGGTAGGACTCCATCCGTCTCACGCGGCTCTCGGTATCCCCCGCCGCGGAGGGGATATACCGTCCGCATTTCAGGATCAGCTTCTCCATAAGCCACCTCCCAGAACCGCCGTGTCCACTCGCTTCCAGGCGCGGCTGTGGTCCAGAAGCCACATACCGCCGCCCTCGGCGATCAACGCTCCCGATCCGGGCGCGTCGGTGACGGGGAGGGTGTCCAGATCCGCCTCGGTGTCACACAGGTAGAGACGGCGGAACACCGTCATGCCCCGCCCGTCCCGCAAGGGGGTCTTGGCTTGCTCCAGAACAGAATACATGGTCACGCCCCCCTTCTCTTGAGCCACTTACCGTAGCCCTGATAGACCGCATTGAACAGGACGGCCGTATTCTCGTAGCGCGCCATATCCCCGCCCGTGTGATCCATCATGGCCGAGATATAGAGCAGGTAGAGCTGATCGTAAGGGGACGGGGCCGCCAGCTCGGTGTCCGCGGGGGTGTTCTCGTCGATGGCGGGAAGCGCGTCGGGCTCCTCCCCCAAAAGCTCCACCCGCACCTTCCCCTCGATCTCCTCCAGAAAACGGAGCTTGACCGACGGGGGAAAGCCGTTGGGCTTCATGCCGTCCACCAAACGCATACAGGTTTCAACTGTCATAGTTTCTCCTTTCACAGATCCCCTCCCATGAAGCCACGGGAGGGGAAAAATCATGACCGACCGAAAAAAATCAGCCCGCGGCGATCTCAGCCTCACGGAAGCGGGCCTGCTCGGCCTCCAGCATCTCGGCGGTCTGCATATCCTGGATCTCGGACTGATCCAGCACCAGGGCGAACTTGCGCTTGATCTTCACCCATTCGCCTCGCTTGATGACGCAGTTGTGACCGTTGACCGCCACGTACACGTCGTCCTTGTAGCGGTCGTTGTCACGGAACAGCTTCACCGCTACGTACTCGTTCAGATACGCCTCGGTGTCCATGACGGATACGGGGGCGTTTGTTTTTGCGTTGCTCATATCATTCCTCCAAATTTCTTATTGAAAGTTTTCGGGGATCCATAAGGACCCTTTTTCAAAAGGGTCCTTATGCGGGGTTAGGGGCAGAGCCCCTCGTTCTCCCGTTCTTCCCTCCCTCAGTTCGCTCCGGACTCGAAGGTAGAGGCAGTCTCGATACGGACCATGAAGGCCTCCACCAGACGGACCGTGACCTTGGATGCCTTCCAGCCCACGGTAGCGCGCTGGTTCAGAGGATCCGAGGTACCTGCGGAGCCAAGCTGCTTGACGATGTGCTGGAGACCCTCGCCGCCCAACTGGGTGGTACCGTAGGCGTTGTCGCCCATGATGAGGGTGGCGTACACGTCACGGCCCTCCGCGCCCGCCTCGCCGGGATAGATCACCGCCTTGTCGGCGCAGGTGATGGGCAGAACGGCAGTCTTGGTGGAATCGGTGTACAGGGTCATGGTGTCGGCGGTGTTGGAGCCAACGTAGCCCCGCTGACCGCCAATGAGCACCCAGCGACCCGCCAGCTCGTCCTTAGCGATACCGGCGGCAGAACCGTTGAACTTGACGTTGGCGGTACCGCTCACAGCGCCGTTGACGGTCAGATTGCGGGCATCGGAAGCCAGATCGGGAGCGTGGAAGATCTTGGCCTCAGAGGACTCGATGAAACGAACGCCCTCGATCTTACCGATCTCACCCTCAAAGATGTGGGCGGGGTCGGCGTACTGGTTGGGGTACTTCCAGGAGGGATCGTTCATCAGGTCGTAGGACACGTCGGGATGGATGATGGCCACGTAGGAGCCATTGATCTTCTCGGCGTTCTGGGACTTGAGGAATCTGACCGCGCGGCGGACACAGTCCACGGTCAGGTAGTGGTTGCCCGAGGACTTACCGCCGGTGAGCAGGTAACGGGCGGAGACGGCGTTCTCACCGTACTGCACGTTGGTACCGCCCGCCAGCACCTCGCGGGAAATGGTGTCCAGAGTGCGACCCGCCTGCGCGCCCAGGAGCTTGGTGGCCATGCAGAGGTTGTTGTCCACGGCGGAGAGCAGGAGCAGATCGGTCAGCTCCACGTAGCCGCCGTACTGAGCCACGGTAGCCTCCACCACGCTGACACGGAGGTTCTGACCGTCGGGGGTCACGCCCTCGGTGATGGGGGTCATGCGCTTGGGCAGGGGATCGTACTTGCGGAAGGAAATGGTCTTGGCACCGCGGGGGATCTTGTGCTTCTGAGCGAAGAGATCGTGAGCCAGATAGGGCTCGGCGTTGTCGATCAGGTAGTCGCTGTAGTAGGTCTGCATCTCGGCGGACAGACCCTCACCCGCGCCGTAGGGAGTCACCTCACCGGTGACGTTGTTGGAAACACCCTCGGTGCCCTGCACGTGGGTACCGGAGGCAAAATGCTGCAGAAAGGTGTTGTCTGCGATGTTGGAATTCATGTTACTCCTCCTTAAAAATCAGAATTGAATGGTCTCGCCGTTCTCGGCGCGCTTGGCCAGCATGGCTCGCTCCTTGCGGGTCAGGCGGCTCACGGCGGGATGCATACGGATCCCGGCCGCGCCGCCGGTACCGACCTCAGAGGGGCGTTGACCGCGGGCGCGGATGTGGGAGAGCAGTCTCTCCTCGGTCTCGCGGACGGCCTCTGCCACAGCGGAAGCCACCGCCTCGGAGACCGCCTTGTCCACCTGCGCCCGTACCCCTGCCGCCACCCGATCTTCGGTAATGGCATCCAGATGGGTCGCCTCGTAGAGTTGGCGCAAGGTGGGCTTGATCTCACCACGCATAAGCGCGCCCAGAATGGGATCCTCCAGCGCGGCGGTCAGATCGAAATCGGGGTAGACCGCCCGTACCCCCTCGGCTTCCTCGGAAAGACCCGCGTCCACCGCGGCATCGGCCTCTACAGAGGCTTCTTGGGGAAGGCCTACCTCCGCCGTCTCGGTCAAAAGAACGGTCTCGGTGCTTTCAGCTTGATTCATACGTATCTCCTTTCGTGTCGGTATCCAGCGTCACAAAGTCGGGATAGCAGGCGGCGATGAGACGGATACCCGCCTCGATGGAGGCAAAGCCCGCTTTGTCTCTGCCGCCCATTCCGTGGGTGCGCACCCACAGTCTGCCGTCCCCCTCGCTGACCTCCCAGAGGGCGGCTCGCCCCTCGGGGTGGGAATTCTCCGCCGTCGCGATCGGCGAGAGCTCCTTCAGGTAAGCGACGAAGCCGTACAGCAGAGCCGACACCCCCGCGCAGACAATATCCTGTCCCGGGGGGGCATACCCCGCGTGCCCCGCGGCTGAGATCTCCAGCCCGCCTTCCCGTCTCGTGACCCGTATACGGATCATGCGCCCGCCCCGGTATCGCTGCCCGCGGCGGCGGTCATACCCGTCTGCTTCAGCACGGCTCGCAGAAGGTCGATTCCTTCAAAATCCATGCCCGCGAGAGCTCTCTCGGCGGCGGTCCGATTGGCAGGCTCGAACAGCCCCGCGCGGTAGAGCTCCAGCATGAGCTTGTTTCTTCCCGCGCGATCCAGGGGATTCTCTCGCTCGGCGCGAACCTCGACGTCAAAGACAGGGTGTCGGTAGAGAGCCATTCCCTCAGCCCCCGTCCCCGTAGTCTTGTCCCGCAAGCCTGTATTGGAGTAGCGGACATACCGTCTGCCCCCGTCCTCACCCGTGATGCGGAAGCACCGCACCCCATCGTAGAACTGGCGGATCAGCTCGATGACCTGCCGCATGATCTCGGTATAGGCGCGGTGGGAGCCTGCGATCATGTCGCGGCTGCCCTTGTTCCCCGCCTCCTGCAAGGCCTCGATGGCCTGGGCGGCAGTCACCCCGCCCGTGGTGGTGCCCTGAGAGACGTCGCGGTTGCCCGTGGTCTCCTTCAGCTCGTCGATCTTCATCTTCCGCACGTCGGTCAGCATCCCGTCCATGGGAGACAGGGTGATCTGGCGGAGCTTCTCCTCGTCAATGTCCCCCTCCACCTCAATGATGCGGCGGTCGGGATCCAGAAATTCCTTTTCGTTGACACCCAGAGAACGCTTCGCCCAGTACCGCACCCGGGAGGCGTGGTTGGCGTACTCCAGAATGTGACCGTCCAGCTCGTCGATGTAGCCCTGAGGGTTGCGCCCCACCGCGATGAAGCCGTAGCCCGTGGCCGTCCCCTCCTCGGGGTAGAGCACGTCCAGCACCACGGGGTAGAGCCCGTGATCGTACCAGCCCCCCTCGGCGTAGGCGGGGTCGTTTTCGGAGGCGTACAGCAGCACGTCCCCTGTGAACTTGGCGTAGTGGAGAACCGTACACCCCGCGGCGTTGACCCGCTTGTAGTACCAGTCCACCACGGCGGTCTTGTCTGCCATGCCCTGACTGCCGTTCAGGTAGCTTCCCCCCATGTCGGGGGTGAACAGGGATCCGTCCTCCCGCATGGCCGCCCGCTTCTCCTTCAGATGGGGGTAGCGGGCAAGTAAGGTCTCGGTGTCGCAGAGCCCGATCAGAAAGAGATTGGGGCTCTCCTGAATATCACGCGCGTCGGGCTCCCAGAAGAGATTGAGCAGGTCCACCCGCTTGATGTCGATGTCTCCCACCCCGTTTTCCAGAGCGGGATTCCAGAACACACCGTAGGCCGCCATGCCGTGCTTCAGCTTGCTCCAGGCGTTATCGGAGTAGGTCTCGGCAAAGCCGCACCGCTCGGTGATGATGGGGAGAATGTCCGAAAGCAGTGCCGCCTCGGCCTCGTCGTCGGGCTCACGGGGGAGCACGGTGCAGACGGGCATAGCGTCGCACAGGTCGGCGTGCTTGTTGCAGATGCTGCTGAAGAGCCATGCCGACACGGGCTTCACTCCTCTTCGGGTATCCCCGGCGGGAGCCCCGCCGCCGTGACGGGAACGCCACCACACAGCCTCCTCGCAAAGACGGCTGTCCAGACGGGACTTCCCCGCACGGTATCGGTTCAGAGTCTCAGCGGCTACCTTGACGTCAGCATCGGTCAGCTTCACCGCATCCTGATGGTTTTTTTGATTCATGATTGATGATCCTTTCTTTTTTCGTTGTTGGAACAGGACTTCAAATTTGGGTTTGTCGGCAGGGGCGAGGGGAACGGCCGGGGGAAAACTTCTTGAAAGAAGTTTTCCCCCGAACCCCTTTCAAGAACTTTCAAAAAATATTATTTATGAATGTTTTTTAAAATTTTTTGAGATTCCAAACAACTTTTTTATAAAAAGGTTCTTTGGCGGGTTATAGGGCAGCGCCCTATGAAATCAATTAATGATGGAACAGACGCATTCCTGTGAATGCGAGAACCATGTCATACTTGTCGCAGCATTCGATAACAGCGTCATCACGGATAGAACCGCCGGGTTCTGCAATGTACTTAACGCCGCCGCGGAATGCACGTTCGATGTTGTCGCTGAAGGGGAAGAAAGCGTCGGAACCGAGTGCTACACCGTCGATTGTAGCAAGTCGGAGGCC
>JAZNUO010000364.1:0-3886 GCA_045592305.1 Eubacteriales bacterium
CCTACGCCGAGGCCGAGGAGCTGGCTTATTTTGAGCTGGCTAAGTATATCGCCGCTATCCCGGGCGGGACTCTTCTTGGTAAGTCCGTCACCGTCACCCACGGCGAGGACTCCCTCACCCTGTCCTGCCGCCTCACCCTCATCGAGGACATCGCCACCGAGCGAATCATTGAGGTGGAGGATCATTCGTAATTCGCAATTTCCCATGTGAGAAATCATCCAAACAGGAGCACAATCATACATGAACCAAAGAATCATCAAGATCGACAACGCCGAGACCACCGCCCTGATCTTCGGTGCCTACGACGTCAATCTCCGCATCATCGAGGACGCGTTCCCCGTCACCCTGCGCAATAAGTCGGGAGAGGACGGCACCGATGCCATCGTGATCAGCGGCGAGAGCATGGATCCCGTCAACCTGGCCGCCGCCGCGGTGGAGTACCTTCGGGATATGGTGCGCCATACCCATGAGATCACCGAGCAGTCGGTGCGCTACGCGGTGGACATGATCGGCAGCGGCAACGCGGGGGAGCTGACCTCTCTGGGCGCGGACTGCATTCTGGTCACTGCCAAGGGAAAGCCCGTCAAGGCCAAGACTGCGGGGCAGTCCCGCTACGTGGATGCCATCCGCAGGAATACCGTTGTGCTGGGCGTGGGCCCCGCAGGTACGGGTAAGACCTTTCTTGCCGTGGCCATGGCGGTCAAGGCGCTCAAGGAAAAGCAGGTCTCCCGCATCCTCCTGACCCGCCCCGCCATCGAGGCGGGGGAGCGGCTGGGCTTCCTCCCGGGCGACCTGCTCAGTAAGATCGACCCCTACCTCCGCCCCCTCTACGATGCCCTCAGCGAGATGCTGGGACCCGAGAATCAGCAGAAGCTCATGGAAAAGGGAGTCATCGAGGTAGCGCCTCTGGCCTATATGCGAGGGCGCACGCTGGACGATGCCTTCATCATCCTGGACGAGGCGCAGAACGCCACCCCTGAGCAGATCAAGATGTTCCTCACCCGTCTGGGCTTCGGCTCCAAGGTGGTGGTCACGGGCGACCTCACCCAGACCGACCTCCCCTACGGTCAGCGCTCGGGTCTGGCAACCGCCATCAAGATCCTCACGGGCATCGACGATATCGCCATTCACTACCTCACCGAAAAGGACGTAGTACGCCACCACCTCGTCCAGAAGATCATCCTCGCCTACGATGCCTACGATCGCGAGCAGGCCGCCAAGCACCGGCAGAACACCGAAAAGCGGGAGAACCGCGACCGCCGCGAGAGCGACCGCCACACCTACAGGGCGAAGAATAATCGGTAAATTGCGGTTTATCGTTCCGATAAACCGCAATAGTGAAATACGCCTGCGGCGTGTGAAATAGCACCGCAAGCGGTGCTGTGAAATTTGCGCTGCGCGCAAGTGAAATCCGCACTGCGTGCGGGTGAAGGAAGAAACCCTACGGGTTTCAATTTTGAATTTAAAATGAAGAAATCCGAAGGATTTCCACCATAACTCGCCCGCAAGGGCGAATTTCACGCTCGCCTGCGAGCATTTCACTCGTGCGAAGCACGAATTTCACAATCCCGCAGGGATTATTTCACGTGGGATTGGCGCGTAGCGGCAAGCCCAAATTTGAACATCACCTCAAAGGAGATACATACCATGCAACACGTCCCCCCCATGATCTACTTCGTCAACGATCAGGACAAGCTCCCCGTGACCTACAAGCTGAAAATGCTCACCCGCCGCGCCGTGGAGACGGTGCTGGAGCGCGAGCAGTACAACAACCCCTGCGAGGTATCCGTGACTTATACCGACAACCAACGGATCCACGAGCTGAATCTTCAGTACCGAGATGTAGACCGCCCCACCGATGTCCTCTCCTTTCCCCTCATGGACTTTTCGGGTGAGAGCGAGGAGCCCGTGGCGGACGAGCCCGTGGTGAGCCTCGGGGACATCGTTATTTCCCTGGAAAAGGCGAAGGAGCAGGCGGACGAGTACGGGCATAGCTTCGAGCGGGAGGTCGCCTTCCTCACCGTCCACTCCATGCTCCACCTTCTGGGCTATGACCACATGGAGGAGGAAGAGGAGCGGGATATGCGCGCCCGCCAGAGAACGGTCATGGATATTTTGGGGCTGACCGTGGCCTCAAGCGAGACCCTCGAAGAGACTTCTTCGCAGGAGTAAGGAGCCATCATGAACGAAAATAACCAGCAAAGCGGCCTCTTCTCGGATGAGTACGAGGCACCCAAGCGAGAGAACCCCTACCTGAAAAAGAACCGCGACAAGACTAAAGCCGAGAGGGCAAAGGTCAAAAAGGAAAAGCCCGCCGAGACCGATTCTCCCTACGTCGCCGTAGAGGACAAGCCCACCCATACCTCCGCCGCCCCCGCCCGCGGGGAGGGAGAGGGATACGTCCATAAGCGCACCTTCTCGGATTGGATGTTCGAGCACGTCAAGCCCATTGCCGCCGTTGCCACCGCGCTGGCGATTCTGGCTCTTGTGCTGATCACCGACGTGGTGGACGTGGTGCACAACCTCATCACCCAGACCCAGCAGGCCGAAAAGGAGGAGCTCACCCTCACCTACGTCAAGGGGCTCTCCGAAAAGTCCGAGCCCATCACGTGGAGCGACCTGCAAAAATTCCGTTTTGATCAGACCAAGGCCAAAGACTCCATCACATGGATGCTCCCCGTCAAGGATACCGATTACGAGATCTGGATATCGGGGGTCAGCACCGAAAAGCCTCCTACCTATGTCTACCTTTATGACATGAGAACCGGCGACCGTCTGGTGATCGGGGAGGAGGACTTTGACCGCTTCATTGAGGAACATTCCAAATAATCATTGTCAGTAAAGGATAATCGCATTATGAAAAGAACCGGCTTTATCGCCCTTGTGGGCCGCCCCAACGTGGGCAAATCCACCCTGCTCAACGCCATGCTGGGAGAGAAGGTAGCCATCGTCTCCTCCAAGCCCCAGACCACCCGTACCCGCATCAGCGGCATCCTCACCCAAGGGGAGGATCAGTTCGTATTCCTCGATACCCCGGGTATCTTCAAGCCCCAGAACTCTCTGGGCGACTTCATGGTAAAGACCGCCAACGCCACCATGCAGGATGCCGATGCCGTGGTGCTGGTGACGGATCTGGGTAAGGCGATCTCAGGAGTGGAGGAGGGCGTTATTTCCTATGCCAAGCGCGCCGGAGTACCCTGCATCCTCGTCCTCAATAAGACCGATCTCTACAACGCCACCGAGGTGGCCGAGGCCATCATGAAGTATGCCGCTCTCCACGATTTCACCGCCGTGGTGCCATTGTCCGCCAAGAGCGGCAAGGGAGTGGGAGCCGTGCTGGACGAGTGCAAGCCCTTCCTTCGGGAGTCGGAGTGGTTCTACCCCGAGGACATCGCCACCGACCAGCCCGAGCGGGTCATGGCCGCCGAGATCATCCGCGAGAAGGTGCTCCGTACCACCAACAAGGAGATCCCCCACGGCGTGGCGGTGGTTGTTGAGAAGTTTACCGAGGACCCCAAGACGGGTATGGTATCCATCCACGCCACCGTCTACTGTGAGCGCGCCTCCCACAAGGGCATCATCCTCGGTAAGGGCGGCGAGGGACTGAAGCGCATCGGCACCTACGCCCGTCAGGACATCGAAAACCTCCTCGGCACCAAGGTCTACCTGAACCTTTGGGTCAAGGTCAAGGAGAACTGGAGAGACAGCGCCGCCACCGTGGCGAACTTTGGGTATAACGACCAGTAAATTGCAGTTTATCAGCGTGATAGACTCTATGTACTTTTCTCTCCCTGTCGAGAGAAAAGTACCAAAAGAGCGCCACGCAAGGAAAGTACCCACGGTACTTTCCTTACGGATCCTTTCGCCTGATCTGCGTGCCCATTTG
>JAZNUO010000365.1:0-8236 GCA_045592305.1 Eubacteriales bacterium
CCGACGGCACCCCCCGCCCCCGCAAGGGAAGCGCTACCGTGGGTTGGATCCTGCTGGGTCTTGGTATGGCGGTCATCCCCACCCTCATCGTGGCTCTGCTTCTGTCCTATGACAAGGGCTTCTCCAATATCATGGACAACATCCTGGAGGAGATCTTCTCGGCGGACGAGATATTCCGTCAGCTCCGCAATATCGGTCTGGGCATCCTCGTAGGCGCGCTCATGTTCGGCGCGATCCTGGCGGGCAAGCACAAGAAGGGCCAAAAGACCGACCCCGCCGAGGCTCCCGCAGGCACCCCCGCCCTCCCCAAGTCCGACGGCGCCCACGTTCTCCCCGTGGCCATGGTGGCGGCGACCCTCACCCCCATTCTGGTCATCTATATCATCTTCTTCGTCTCCCAGTGGGACTACTACGTATCCGCCTTCACGGGGGTGCGCCCCGAGGAGCTGACCTTCTCGGACTACGCGAGGGAGGGCTTCTTCCAGCTTCTGGCGGTGGCGGTCATCAACGCCGTCCTGTCTCTGGGCGCGTCGCTCCTGACCAAACGCCGCCCCGAGAACCCCGAAAGGCCCCACCGCGACCGCACCCACCCCGTCACCCGCATCTACATGGCGGTCATGGCCCTCTCCACCCTCATCCTCATCGCCACCGCCGTGGCGAAAATGCTCCTCTACGTGGACACCTACGGCATGACCCACAAGCGCACCTACGCCACGTGGCTGATGCTGTTGCTGGCGGTCTGCTTTGTGGCGGTGATCCTCCGTCAGCTCTTCGCCAAAATGAACCTGACGGGGATCCTGCTGGCTGTCTTTCTGGTGTTCTTCGTGGCCATCTCGGTGGTCAACGTGGATAGCCTCATCATGAGGTACAACGTAAACGCCGCCGTGGACGGCAACCTCCGCGCCATGCAGGGGGATGTGATGGAGGACTGCGGTCATTCGGGTGTTCTGTCCGCGCTGGACTTCATGGAGGCCACCGCCGATCCCGATTTCAAGCCCGCCGATCCCGTAGAATTCTCTCCCGAGCAACTTGCGCACATCCGCGCTGCCACCCGCGACTACCTCGACCGCGCCGCGAAGGAGCTGGGTGAGATGAAGTGGTATGAGCATAATTTGGTGACGCTGCGGGCGAAGGCGGCTCTGCGGGATGCGGGGTACAAGGTGTAGTACGAATCCTTACAGAAAAATACGAATCCGCGCAGAAAAAAAGATGACCGCACCCAAGAACAGGGCGCGGTCATTGTTTTTTTAGTTTTCCAATCCCCCCAAATACCTCTCCGCCTCCTCCCGCGAGCGGAAGGTCACTACGGTTTTGTCGGAGTATTTCTCGATAATCTCCAATATCCTCGGCTTGCTCTCGCTCTCAAAGGCGCGGATGAAATCCAGAAACTCCTCGTCGTCGCCCTCCTCCACCCAGGGCATATCCGACCGCTTCTGCCCCCGCCTTGCGCGGACCCCCGCAAGGCACACCTCGGCGGGATAGTCCAGAAAGAACAGAATATCGCAGGCGGCGATCCGCCACTCAATCGTGGAGCCGTAGTTACCGTCAATGATCCACTCGTCCCGCTCGATGATCTGACGCTGGATGGCGCGGAACTCCTCCCTCGGGAGAGTGGTGCGGTCGGCTTTCCAGTAGATGGCATCCAGATGGTACAGGGGAAGCCCCACCCTGTCGCGGAGGGCGCGGGAGAAGGTGGATTTCCCACCCCCGGGACAGCCGATGACGGCCACGCGCTTGTGGGGGAAGGGGACAGGGTGGCTCATGGCGCTCTCCTTTCGGGAATTTTGTCGGTATATGTATATTGTAGCATTTCCCCCGACCTCTGTCAAGTATTGCCTGTAAATTCACACAAAAACATTGACTTTTTTTCGAAAAAATGGTATGATATAAGCAGTTATGATCCAATACCCGACGAAAGGATACGATCACCATGAACGAATTCATTTTCAACGCCAATTACCATCAGGACCCCTCCACCCTCCACGTGGGCTGCGAGGCTCCCCGCGCCTACTTCATCCCCTACCAAAACGAGAAAACAGCTCTGAAGGGCAACCGCAATGGATCAAGCCGCTTTGTCACCCTCTGCGGCGACTGGGACTTTACCTTCTATGGGTCCCTGCGCGAGCTCCCCGACTTCACGGCGGAGGGCTTTACCTCGGACAGCCAGAAGATCAACGTCCCCCGCTCCTGGCAGACCATGCTGGGTCGGGGCTACGATACCCCCAACTACGTCAACGTGGTCTACCCCATCCCTGTAGACCCGCCCTTCGTCCCCGACGATAACCCCTGCGGTCTCTACAGCCGTACGGTCAAGCTCCACCCCGCTATGCTGGAGAATAAGACCGTCTACCTCAACTTCGAGGGCGTGGACTCCTGCTTCTACCTCTTCATCAACGGGCAGTTCGTGGGCTACAGTCAGGTCTCCCACATGACCTCGGAGTTTGAGGTCAGCAAATATCTCCGCGCGGGCGAGAACCTCATTCAGGTCCTCGTCCTGAAGTGGTGCGACGGCACCTACCTGGAGGATCAGGACAAGTACCGCTGGTCGGGCATCTTCCGTGAGGTCTACCTCCTGCTCCGCGATCCCGTTCATATCGTAGACATCCACGCCCGCCCCGCCGTGAATGAGGACTACACCCACGGCGCGTGCCCCACCGAGATCATTTTGAACGGCGAGGGGCTGGTGGAGTACAAGCTCCTGCGCCCCAACGGCATGCGGATCGAGTCGGGCAGCCTCTATATCAAGGAGAAGGGAACCATTGACTTTCTGGTGGACTCCCCCGAGCTGTGGAGCGACGAGGACCCCAACCTCTACACTCTCCTCATCACCTGCGGCGGCGAGACGATACCCGTGAAGGTGGGCTTCCGCTCCATCGAGATCAAGGACGGCGTGCTCTACTTCAACGGCGAGAAGATCAAGCTCAAGGGTGTCAACCGCCACGACAGCCATCCTTACTTGGGCTCGGCTACCCCCATGGATCACATGATCCGTGACCTCATGATCATGAAGCGGCACAATATCAACTGCGTCCGCACCAGCCACTACCCGGGCGATCCCCGTTTCGTCGCCCTGTGCGATGAGTACGGCTTCTACGTCATCGACGAGACCGATCTGGAGACTCACGGTATGGTCATCGTGGGCAACTGGGACGAGTTCACCGACGGCGATCTGTGGACCGCCTCCTACCTCGACCGCGTGGAGAGAATGTACGAGCGGGACAAGAACCATGCCTGTGTCCTCATGTGGTCCTTGGGCAACGAGTCGGGCGTGGGTCGCAACCAGCGCAGGATGAGCGAGTATCTCCACGCGAGAGACCCCAAGTGCCTCGTGCACTGCGAGGATGCCTCCCGCCGCTCCTCCGACCGCCTGTGGGGGGACATGAGAGGAAAGACCGACGAGGAGATCGGTACCGCTCTGGAGTGGGATTTCATCGACGTGGAGAGCCGTATGTACCCCTCCCCCGACGATATCCGCTCCACCTACTTTGACCGCCGCGTTTACACCAAGCCCCTGTTTCTCTGCGAGTATTCCCATGCCATGGGTAACGGCCCCGGATGCCTGAAGGAGTATTGGGATCTCATCTACTCCGAGGATGGCTTCATGGGCGGCTGTGTCTGGGAATTCATCGACCACTCCGCCGCCATCGGCGACAACCGTATCGCAGACCCCCACTTCACCTACGGCGGCGACTTCGGCGACCATCCCCACGACGGCAATTTCTGCGTGGACGGTCTGGTCTACCCTGACCGCCGTCCCCATACGGGTCTGATGGAGTACAAGCAGATCATCAAGCCCTTCGCCGTGGAGTCCTTCGATCCCGCCGCGGGCAAGGTAGTCATCAAGAACCTCCGCTACTTCACCGACCTCTCCGACCTCGATTTCGTCTGGACGGTGGAGAGAAACGGTGTGACCGTGGCAAGCGGCCGCGCCCTGCTCCCCGTAGACCCTCAGGAGACCGCAGAGCTGACGGTTCCCGCCGAGGCTTGGAACACCGACGGCGACCGCTACGTCACGATCACCGCTTGCCAGAACACCGCTACCCCTTGGGGCGAGGTGGGCTTTGAGGTAGGATTTGAGCAGATGGCTATTCCTGCCGAGCGCGTGGCTCCCACCCCTATCGCCGAGACCATGTCCCCCTACGCCACCATCGGCTACACCGCCACCGCCGATACCATCACGGTGGAGACGGGCACCGCCACCTACACCGTGGATCGCTACCATGGTCTCATCACCTCCATGGTGGAGAGCGGTCACGAGCTATTGGCGTCTCCCGTGAGGCCCACGGTCTGGCGCGCCCCCACCGATAATGACCGAAATATCCGTCACCGTTGGCAGGATCGCGGCTATCGGAACGCCGCCGTCAAGTGCTACGAGTGCGCCGTCACCGCTTCGGACGCAACCTCAGTCACCGTCACCGCGAGACTCTCCATGAGTTCCGCCGTGCAGAGACCATTCCTCCACATGGATGCCGTCTACACTTTCCATGCCGAGGGCGGCGTGACTCTGACCTACCATGCCAAGGTAGCCGAGGGCTCGGTCTTCCTGCCCCGCTTCGGTGTGGAGTTCCTCATGCCCGAGGAGAATGAGAACCTCCGCTACTACGGACGCGGCCCCGTGGAGAGCTACCGCGACAAGCGCCACGCCTCCCGCCAAGGTCTGTTCGAGACTACCGTGACCGACCACTTTGAGCACTACGTCCGTCCTCAGGAGAACATGGCTCACGCCGACACCCGCTGGATGCTGGTGTCCTCCATCGCGGGTCAGGGACTTCTGGCCGTGACCACGGGGAAGGATTTCAGCTTTAATTGCTCTCACTTCACCCCCGCCCGGCTCACCGATACTCCCCACGATTACGAGCTCGTCCCCATGAAGGAGACCTGCGTCAATCTGGATATGATCCAGTCGGGCATCGGCTCCAACTCCTGCGGTCCCGATCTGCATCCCCGCTGGCAGCTCTCCGAGGGGGAGCTTGACTTCTCGGTGCGCCTCATGCCCGTCTTTGCCCACGCCGTGGATCCTTTTGAGGAATCAACCAGAGCATGAAACCCATGCGTCTTGATAAGTATTTAAGCCTCGCCGGCATCGCCTCCCGTTCTGAAACCTCCAGGGCCGTGCGGGGGGGCGAGGTGCTGGTGAATGGCATCCCCGCGAGAAAGGCGGATATGCAGGTAGACCCCGACACCGTGCAAGTGACCTTCAAGGGTCAGCCCGTGGTCTACCGACAGTTCACCTATATCCTTATGCACAAGCCCGACGGCGTGGTCAGCGCCACCGAAGACGGCAGAGAGCAGACGGTTCTCGACCTCCTCCCCGAGGACCTGCGCCGTATCCGTCCCGCCCTCTTTCCCTGCGGTCGGCTGGACAAGCACACCACGGGTCTCATGCTTCTGACCAACAACGGCGACCTATCCCACCGCCTTCTCTCCCCCGCCCGCCACGTGGATAAGACCTACGCATTTGCGGTGAAGTTTCCCCTCTCCGAGGAGGATGTGACCGCTCTGGAGAGCGGCGTGGACATCGGGGGCTATACCACCGCCCCCTGCAAGGTGGAGCTGGATGAAAAAGACCCCGACGAGTGCGGAGACATCCGTCACCGCGGCTCCCATGGCCGCATCACCCTCCACGAGGGGAAGTACCATCAGATCAAGCTCATGATGGAGGCCAGACACAACCAGATCACCAAGCTCCAACGCATCACCTTCGGACCGCTGGTCCTGGATCCTTCGCTTGCTGCGGGGGAGTGGAGGATGCTGAGCGAGGGGGAGGTCAAGGCGTTGGAGGAGAGCGGGCGGTAGTCCTATGTGATTTGCCCCCGCCTCTGGCGGAGGTGTCCTCCTCGCAAGCTCGGCGCGAAGCCGACGGAGAGGGCACAATATATCGAAAGGGCAATATACCCCAAATTTAATAATCCTATCCCAAACAAGGAGAACCTACCCCCCATGACCATCATCGAGACCCTCGCCAAAGAACTCAACCTAACCGCAGACCAAGTCGAAAAAACCGTCGCCCTCATTGACGAGGGCAATACCATCCCCTTCATCGCCCGTTATCGCAAGGAGGTCACGGGTAGCCTGGACGATACCGTCCTCCGTGCTCTGGAGGAGCGCCTGACCGCCCTGCGCAATTTGGAAAAGCGCAAGGAGGAGGTCAAAAACCTCATCGACGCTCAGGGCAAGCTGACCCCCGAGATCGTGGCCGCCATTGACCGCGCCGCCACCGTCACCGAGGTGGACGACATCTACCGCCCCTACCGCCCCAAGCGTAAGACCCGCGCTTCGGTTGCCCGTGAGCGGGGACTGGAGCCTCTGGCTCAGCTTCTGCTGGCGCAGGAGAAAACCTACGATCCCGCCATTGAGGTGCAGGCCGAAGCCTATATCGACCCCGAAAATGAGGTCAACACCGTGGAGGAGGCCCTCCAGGGCGCCATGGACATCATCGCCGAGGACGTTTCCGACAACGCCGAGTACCGCAAGAAGCTCCGCGCCCTGACCTTCGACCACGGCTCCATCGTCACCAAAGCCGCCAAGGAAGAGGACTCGGTCTACTCCATGTACTACGATTTCGCCGAGGCCATTAAAAAGCTCCCCGGCCACCGTATCCTCGCCATCAACCGCGGCGAGAAGGAGGAGTTTCTGAAGGTCAGCCTCACCGTCCCCGAGGAGGTGGTGCTGGGCTTCCTCTACAACTGCGTCCTGACCTCTGCCGACTCCCCCGCCACCCACTACGTCCGTGACGCGGTCACTGACAGCTACAGCCGCCTCATCGCCCCCTCCATCGAGCGGGAGATCCGAAACGATCTCTTTGACAACGCCTGCGAGGGTGCCATCAAGGTTTTCTCGGATAACCTCTCCCACCTTCTCATGCAGCCTCCCCTCAAGGGCAAGGTGGTGCTGGGCTTCGATCCCGGCTACGCCCACGGCTGTAAGCTGGCAGTCGTGGACGCGACGGGTAAGGTGCTGGACACCGCCGTCATCTACCCTACCATCAAGTCCCGCGTGGATCAGGCCACCATGGTGGTCAAGAAGCTCATCCGCACCTACGGAGTGGACGTGGTGGCCATCGGCAACGGCACCGCCTCCCGCGAAAGCGAGCAGTTCATAGCGGATATTCTCAAGCAGATCGACCGAGACACCAAGTACGTCATCGTCAGCGAGGCGGGCGCGTCCATCTACTCCGCCTCCAAGCTCGCCGCCGAGGAATTCCCCGAATTCGACGTTATGCAGCGTTCCGCCGTCTCCATCGCCCGCCGCTTGCAGGACCCGCTGGCGGAGCTGGTCAAGATCGACCCCAAGGGCATCGGTGTGGGGCAGTACCAGCACGATATGAAGCAGGCGCGCCTGGACGAGGCTCTGGGCGGCGTGGTGGAGGACTGCGTCAACGCGGTGGGTGTGGACGTGAATACCGCCTCCCACTCCCTCCTTGCCTACATCGCGGGCATCAACGCCACTGCCGCCAAGAACATCGTCAAGTACCGCGAGGAGAACGGTGAGTTCAAGACCCGCGCCCAGATCACCAAGGTGCCCCGCATCGGTGCCAAGGCGTACGAGCAGTGCGCAGGCTTCCTCCGCATTCCCGGGGGTAAGGAAATTCTGGACAATACGGGGGTTCACCCCGAGTCCTACGATGCCGCCCGCGCTCTTTTGACCATGTTCGACTACACCGTGGATGACATCAAGGCTGGGAATCTCCATTTCCTCAAGTCCAAGGTCATCAAGAAGGGCATTCAAAAGACCGCCGACGAGCTGGGCATCGGTGAGCCCACCCTCATGGACATCATTTCCGAGCTGGAAAAGCCCGGGCGCGACATCCGCGACGGCTTCGACGCACCCGTTCTGCGGGAGGACGTGCTGTCTCTGGAGGACCTCAAGCCCGATATGATCCTGACGGGTACGGTCCGCAACGTCACCGACTTCGGCGCGTTCGTGGATATCGGCGTTCATCAGGACGGTCTGGTGCATATTTCCCAGCTTTCGGATAAGTTCATCAAGCATCCCTCTCAGGCCGTCTCTCTGGGCGATGTGGTCAAGGTCAAGGTGCTGGCGGTGGACGTCAAGAAGAAGCGCATTTCTCTGACCATGAAATTTAAAGAGTGAAGAAAATTGGGGTTTATCGGGCAGGGGCTCTGCCCCTGTTCTCGCTGCGGCTCGGTCACGCCGCGGCTCTGGATGCCACCGGCATCCATTCACTACCGCGTCGCCGCTTCGCTACCCGCCAAAGGGACTTTTGGAAAAGTCC
>JAZNUO010000366.1:0-5697 GCA_045592305.1 Eubacteriales bacterium
CTGCCCCTGCACCCCGCCAAAGGGACTTTTGGAAAAGTCCCTTTGGAATCTTCAAAACTTTCAACAAATCATTGATGTGTAATACTTTTTTGAAAGTTCTTGAAGGGAGTCCAGAGGGAAACTTCTTTCAAGAAGTTTCCCTTTGGCGCATCCAGATAACCCCCAATTTATCAACAATTTTTCGAACCGTTGAACACATACTCATCCATCCGCCGAAACGCCTCCTTGACCCTTGCGAGGGGCAACGCCACGTTCAGTCGGATGTGGGTGGTGCCGCCGTGACCCGTGCCGTCCTGCCATGCCACACCTACGTCGTGACCCATCCTCACCAGCTCGGGGAGGGTCTTTTGGTGGCTTTCCATCCACTCCTTGCAGTCGAGGAAGATCATGTAGGTCCCCTGCGGATGGGCGGCCTTGACTCCCTTGAAGTGGGTGTTTATGTAGTCCATGGCGTAGTCGACGGTCTCAGTCAGCACCGAACACAGCTCGTCCACCCACTCGACTCCCTCGTCGCTGTAGCCCCCGATAAGGGCGTACATGGAGAGGACGTTCATGTTGTTGTAGTGGGACAGGGAGGACTCCTTCTCTACGCGGTCTCGGAGGCGGTCGTTATAGATGATGTGGTAAGACCCCACCAGACCCGCCAGACTGAAGGTCTTGGTGGTGGCGTACTGAGCCACCGTCCGCATACGGGCATCCTCGCTCACCGACTGGGTGGGGATGTGCCTGTTCCCCGCCAGAATGATGTCCGACCAGATCTCATCCGACACCACGTAGACATCGTGCTTGCGGTAGAGCTCCATGACCGCCTCAATCTCCCATTTCTCCCAGACCCGCCCCGTGGGGTTGTGGGGGGAGCAGAACAGGGCGGCGTGGATGCGGTTATCCACGATCTTCTTTTCCATATCGGCAAGATCCGGCCGCCAGATATTGTTCTCATCAAGGACGAGGGGACTTTCCACGATGCGGTAGCCCGCGTTGGTGAGAGAGCCCGTGAAGCCCATGTAGACGGGACTGTTGAGCAGAACGCTGTCCCCCTTGGAGCAGAAGGTGCCGAGGGCGGAAAGGATACCGCCCAGCACGCCGTTCTCGTAGCCAATGTGCTTCTTTTCGAGACCTACCGCGCCGTTGCGGGTGGTCTGCCAGCGTATGATGGCATCAAAATACTCCTCGCGGGGGTCGAAGTAGCCGAAGGAGGGGTGGCTGATGCGCTCGGTCATGGCGCGGGTGACGGCGGGGGCGGTGGGGAAATTCATGTCCGCCACCCACATGGGGATGGGGTCGAAGCCCTCGCGGGGCTTTGCGGGTGCCCAGCCTTTTCCAAGGGCATCCACGGCGAGAGCATCCCTGCCGCGGCGATCCATAACGGTGGTAAAATCGTATTTCATAGTGGAGCACCTCTTTTTCGCTTGATAAGACCATTATACCACATTTTGAGGGATCGCACAAGGGTTTTTGCGGGATTTCCGCGGTGAAATTGCCCCGCGGTCACGCCTCCTCGTTCCCCCCAAGGGCACAGCTCTCCGCAAACGGTAATGTAACTGTTCAGCCGGCTTTCAAATTGGGGTTTATAGAAGAGATACAAGATACGGAGATACGAGATACAAGATATAGAAACGGAAGTCGCCGTAAGGTCTTTTCTATCTTGTATCTTGTATCTTGTATCTTTGTATCTCACCGTTAAACCCCAATTTTAAACATCGACTGAGTAGTTACACGGTTATTTAATCAAAAAAGGAAGCGTCATGGCTCTGAGCCGCAACGCTTCCCGGTTTTTCAAATGATACGGTAGCCCCGTCAGGAGATTCCCAGCCCCTGAGCCACGCCTCTCAGTACCTCGGCGGGAGCGTGAGTCAGCATCCCCACCCCGCAGGCGTAGAGGCAATTTCCTCCCGCGTCCAGAAGGCGCATCTGTCCCTCGTCCACCGTAATGATGTGATGCTCCCCCACGCGACGGAAGATCACGGACTCGGTCGCGGTGTCCTCGGCCAGACGGCAGAGGAGGCGGCAGAGGCGGTAGGTCTCGGGGGATCGGATGGCCGTGAGCTGGTAGGAACGGCGGCAACGCTCCAGCAGAAAGGCGGAGGTGAACGCGGGCTTGCCCCGTCCCGTTCCCTGAATGGCGATGGGAGTTTTCAGATATTGCCAGGACTCCACCGAAAAGAGGTAGTAGGTCTCGTCGGGATTGGCGCGGCTCATGGATACGGGGATGTCCCCTCGCTTGACCACGCGGGTATCGGTGACTATGCCGTACCGCTTGATGCCCGCCCGACGGCTGAGTCCCTCCTCGTACAGGGCGATGACCGCCACGGGCAGATCGTCCGGGGTAACGGTCTTGGCGGGGATATAGTAGGTGTTGGAGGTCATGCAGTAGTCGAACTGCTCGTCGCTGCGCACCGTCCCGATCAGCGTGTCGAGCTCGGTCAGGTCAGCCGCCGCCAGCTCTCCATCCTCACAGGGCGCGGGGATGGCGGAGGACTCCGAAAGGAGGGCTGTCAATCGCTGGGCTTCGGGATCGGTGGCGGGGTCGGTCGGGGTCAGCGAGTCCGGGGGCATCTTCTCGTTCATGACGGTCTCCTTTCGTGGGTGGTATGGATTGCTCTCTATTATACCACACCGCGGTAGCTTTGTCAAGTCAGGGAAGACCGCCCTGCGTCCAATCCCCGCGGCGGCGGATCGCCTTGGGCGGGCAGCGGGAAAGGTGTCGGTTCCGGACGGCGCAAAGGACACCAGCCGCATCACTTTCGCCGTAAAAGCCCCCTAAAAAAGAATCCCGACAGGCGATTCCAGCCCGTCGGGATCTTTCCCGTGAATACGGTATCGGTTTTCGATCAGACCAGCAGATTCTGCTCGGTCTCGGTGTCGAAGAAGTGCATGACCTTGCCCTCGAAGGTGACGTAAATGGTCGCGCCGTAGACCATGCTGTGGCGCAGCTCGTCATCCAGAGAGACGGTGGGGATGCGGACGATGAGACGGTCGCCGCTCTTGGTCTCCACGTGGAGGTGGAGCTCGCTGCCCATCATCTCGTTGACCTTGATGGTGCAGGGGATGGCGGCGGGATCCTCGGGAGTGGACATCTTGAAGTGCTCGGGACGGACACCCAGAATGATCTCGCGTGCGCCCACCTTCTTATCGGAGAGCATGGCGGCCTTCTTACCGCTGACCTCGATCTTCGCGCCGTAGGGAGTCACGTAATACTTCCCGTCCTCGCAGACAAGATTGGTCTTGAAGGTATTCATCTTGGGCGCACCGATGAACTCGGCCACGAAGAGGTTCAGGGGCATATCGAACACCTCGGTGGGGGTGCCGACCTGCTGGATGAAGCCGTCCTTCATGATGACGATGCGGTCGCCCAGGGTCATAGCCTCGGTCTGGTCGTGGGTGACGTAGATGAAGGTGGTGTCGATCTTCTGGCGGAGCAGGATGATCTCGGCTCTCATCTGGTTACGGAGCTTCGCGTCCAGATTGGACAGAGGCTCATCCATGAGGAACACCTTGCTGTCACGCACCATGGCGCGGCCGATGGCCACACGCTGTCTCTGACCGCCCGACAGAGCGCGGGGCTTACGGGTCAGGTACTGGGTGATGCCCAGAATCTCGGCGGCCTGAGTGACCTTCTCGTAGACGATCTCCTGAGGGACCTTCTTGAGGCGCAGGCTGAAGGCCATGTTCTCAAAGACGGTCAGGTGGGGGTACAGCGCGTAGTTCTGGAAGACCATGGCGATATCGCGGTCACGGGGCTGGAGGTCGTTGACCACCACACCGTCGATCTCCACGGTACCCTCCGAAATATCCTCCAGACCCGCGATCATACGCAGAGTGGTGGACTTACCGCAGCCCGAGGGGCCGACGAATACGATGAATTCCTTATCGGCAATATCCAGATTGAAGTCCTGAACGGCGACGGTATCCTTGCCGTAGATCTTCTTGACGTTGGTTAATTTTACAGTTGCCATATTGTTTTTCCTCCAATGATTCTCTTAGCCCTTGACGGCGCCGCCGGTGACGCCCTCGACGTAATACTTCTGCAGAAGCAGGAATACAGTCACAACGGGAATGGCCACGATCACGCCCGCGGCGCAGAACATGGTGTAGTGGGTATTCAGGTTGGTTCTGGAGAGCCACTCGAACATACCGACGGCCACGTTCATACCGTCGCTGGTCTGGTGGGCGATGTAGTTGGCCATCATGAAGTCACCCCAAGGAGCCATGAAGCCCATGAGGACGGTGTAGATGATGATGGGCTTGGACAGGGGCATGATGACCTTGTAGAACACCTGCCAACGGGTAGCTCCGTCCACGCGGGCGGCCTCGTCCAGAGACTTGGGAATGGTGTCGAAGAAGCCCTTGGACACGTAGTAGCCCATACCGCTGCTGGCGCAGTAGACGATGATGAGACCCACGGGAGCCATGGAGTTGGTCAGACCCAGCTCGGAGAACACCTTGTAGATCAGGATCAGGGTGAGGAAGCCGGGGAACATACCCAGAATCAGCATGAAGTTCATGAGTCCCTTTCTGCCCTTGAAGCGGAGGCGGGACAGGACGTAGGACATGGAGAGGATGAAAATGGTCTGCAAAACGGCGGTGGCGATACCCATGATGGCGGTATTGCGGAACCACTTGAGGAAGTCGGTCTCCTTGAAGAGGCGGATGTAGTTATCGAGACCCAGCTTCTTGGGGAAGAGGTAGGTGACCTGCTGGGTGGTCTCCACGCGGAAGGACTCCAGCACGATGCCGAAGAAGGGGAAGAGCCAGATGCAGGTGATGAGGATCAGGAGTATGTAGATGACCGTATTGGAAAGACGGCGGCTGGCGCGGGCACCGAGACCGGTCTTGCGGATGGTCTTGTCGTTGGTCTTTTTCATTACTTGTAATCCTCCTCGTTCTTAGTAGAAGGAATGACGTTGTACACGATGAGGGACAAGACTGCCACCACAAGGAACACGCAGATACCGATGATGGAGGCGTCGTAGTAGCGGGTATCCGCCGAGCCCAGCGTCATCTTGTACAGCCAGGTGATGAGCAGGTCTGTATGTCCCACCGAAACGCCGCCCGCCGTACCGATGTCGGTATTGATGGGGTTGCCCGTACCGCCCGTCAGCAGATAAATGACGTTGAAGTTATTCAGGTTATTGACGAAGCTGGTCAGCAGGTAGGGACCCGTGACGAAGAGCATGTAGGGCAAGGTGATCTTGGTGTACTGCTGGAAGGTGTTGGCACCGTCGATACGGGAGGACTCGTAGAGATCCGAGGGGATGTTCATGAGAATACCCGTAGCCATCAGCATGATGTAGGGGATACCGATCCAGATGTTGATGACGATGAGCAGCACCTTGGCCACCACGGGGGAATCCCACAGGTTGGTAAAGTTGTTGACGTCCAGATACTGACCGATCGCAGGGATCTGACCCAGAATACGTCCGATGAGTCCCGAGGAATCAAAGAGCTTGGAGACGTACATGAGAGAGACGAACTGGGGAATGGCGATGGTCATGACCAGCACGGTTCTCCAGAGCTTCTTGAGCTTGATGCCCTTCTTGTTGATCATGATGGCCACGAACATACCCAAAAAGTAGTTGGAGAAGGTGGCAAAGAAGGACCACATGAGGGTCCAGGACAAAATCTCGCCGAAGGCCAGACCCAATCCGCCCTTACCGAAGTCGAAGAGGGCGTTGAAGTGCTCCAGACCCACCCAGG
>JAZNUO010000367.1:0-1794 GCA_045592305.1 Eubacteriales bacterium
CGCCGTCATTTCGGTGGGTGAGGGCAATACGTACGATCATCCCAAGCAGGAGATCCTTTCCCGCTACGGAACCATGAAAATCACCGTCCACCGCACCGATAAGGAGGGGGACATCGTGTTCACCTCCACGGGCGGGGAGCCGGAGAAGAAGTAATACGAATCCCTAATAGGCGGTTGTCAACAGCGCCCAAGAGAGAACAGTATAAGAAGTGAAAAAGAGGCTGAGACAAATGCTTGCACCAAAAGCAAACGGCTCAGCCTCGTTTTTTCCACATGAACCCCTCGGTTCAAACAAACTTCATGAAAAAAGAGTATACTGACAACATCCCCCTGCATAATCACCCACAGCCGTCCCATACTCTTATTCAAAACCCAACCTGCGCCGAAAGGAGAACATCATGCCCAATCTCATGGATTATCTGGAATGGCGGGGAGACCTGTCCTTTTCCGAAGCTCCCCTGAACGAGGTGGACAATCTGGCCTTTTGCCTTTTGTCCTACGTGGATTTAGACGGCATCGTCCCCCCCGATCCCCGAAAGGGTAAGATCACCCTCCGCGCCGCTGCTGCCGAATATTTCTTTTCACACCCCGAGCCCGGCGACCGACCTCTGGGGTTTATCATCCCCGCCGATATCCTCACCCTCTTTCGCCGCATGGCTCACACCCGCCGCTTCCGCGATCTGGAGCTGACAGGCTTTGTCAGCGAGATCAGCGAGGAGCGCCAGACCCAGTTCGCTGCCCTGACCTTGCGCCTCCCCGAGGAGGGTGTATTCGTAGCCTTCCGCGGCACCGACGATACCCTCGTGGGCTGGAAGGAGGACTTCAACCTCTCGATTATGGAAGAGGTACCCGCCCAGCGCAGAGCCGCCGAATACCTGAATGCACTGGATCTCCCCCCCGATACCCCCCTCTACGCGGGCGGTCACTCCAAGGGCGGGAATCTGGCGGTCTGGGGAGCGGTGCACGCCGACGCGGGCGTGCGGAGACGGATCCGTCGGGTCTACTCCAACGACGGTCCCGGCTTCTCCCAAGGAACCGTGGAGTCGGAGGCCTACCGCGAGCTCGCGGACCGTATCCGTACCCTTCTCCCCGAGGATTCTCTGGTGGGACTGCTTTTAGAGCACGATGAGGACTATACGGTGGTGAGAAGCAACCGTAAGGGACTCTTCCAGCACGACGGACTTTCCTGGGAGGTGCTGGGCGGTCAGTTCATCCGCGCGGAGGGTCTCTCCCCCGCAGGGCTCCGCAACGATACCGTGGTGCGGGAGCGCATTAACGCCATGACGAGAGACGAGCGTCGGGACTTCATCCGCCTCATGTTCGCCCTTCTGGAATCCACGGGTGCCAAGACCCTCACAGACCTCCATCACGGTCGGGGTAAGATCGCCCTGACCCTCATCAAGTCCTACCGCGACCTCCCCGAAAAGGATCAGGAGACGGCGAGCTACCTCTGGGAAAAGCTCACGGGCGGAGACCGACGGGAGCATAAGCCCCCCGCCGCTCCGTTGCCCTCAAGCGGGGGAGGGAAGCCTCACCGAAGCAAGAGAAAACAGGGACGGATTAAGGTCTCCTTCTTCCCCCTGCTCCTGCCCTGAGGGCTTCCAATCCGATTCAACCCGAGCCGCGAACAAGTAACCATTCAGCCAGTATTTCAAATTGGGGTTTATGGGGGAGGCGAGGAGAACGCCAAAGGGAAACTTCTTGCAAGAAGTTTCCCTCTGGACTCCCTTCAAGAACCTTCAAAAAGGTATTATTTATCAATGTTTTTTAAGATTTTTGGAGATTCCAAAGAAC
>JAZNUO010000368.1:0-4456 GCA_045592305.1 Eubacteriales bacterium
AGTTTCCCTCTGGACACCCTTCAAGAACTTTCAAAAAAGCATTATCTATCAATGATTTATTGAAAGTTTTGAAGATTCCAAAGGGACTTTTCCAAAAGTCCCTTTGGCGGGGTGCAGGGGCAGAGCCCCTGCCCGACAAACCCAAATTTGAAAATCGGCTGAATCGTTACATGGGGGTTTGTCGGAAAGATACAAGATACGCAAAAACCTTACGCCGACTTCTGCTTCTATATCTTGTATCGGCCGAGCTTGCTCGGCGCGTATCTCGTATCTTTGTATCTCCCGCTCCCATCCGAAAAAGAGCAGAAAATTTACTCCTCCCCCAAGGGTCGAACCGAGATCTCCCCCGAGGACAGGGTCAGGAGCTCGCCGCCGCGGCTCAGAAGCAGGGAGTAATCCGCGTCCACTCCCGTTACGATCCCCTCGAAACGCTCCGACCCGCGGGTACAGACCACGGTCTCCCCTACCCAGAGGAGGCGGCGGCGGTAGAACTCCCCACAGGCATCTCCCCACATACCATCGGGGAAGGGACAGGCGGGGGAGGCCTCCACCAGCTCCAGCAGCCTGCGGGTGATCTCCCCCGCGAGGGTGTCGGCGAGGTCGGGGGGAAGGGTCGAAGCCTCCTTCGGAGTGAACAGGGACGCAGCGGGCACGCGCAGCCCCTCGGGAAACGCCTCGGTGGTGAGGTTGAGCCCGATCCCCACGATCATGCGGTGAAGTCCGTCGGAGCGAGTGACCGCCTCGGTGAGGATGCCCCCCACCTTGCGCCCCCTCAGATAGATGTCGTTGACCCACTTGATGGAGGGCTGCTTATGAGTCAGGGACTCAATGGCGGCGACCGTAGCCACTGCGGCGGCGCAGGTCACACGCACGGCCTCGGAGAGGGGTCTTTCGGTGGTGTAGGCCACCGTCATGTACAGCCCCGTGCGGGCGGGGGAATGGAAGGAGCGACCCAGCCGCCCCCGTCCCCCCGTTTGCTCACGGGCGATGATGAGAATGGGATGATCTTCTTCGGGACGGCTCTTGGCGAGGGAATTGGTGGAGTCCAGAGATTCGTACACCTCGGCGCGCACCTCACGGGCGTACGGACCCAGAGCCCTTTGGATGGAGTTCATGACAGCCTCCTTTCGGGGAGTGGTTTTTCTTCCTTCATAATAACATCCATAGAGGGATAAGTTGTGAATGGGGTGTAAATTTTGCGTTTTTTTCGGTGGAAAGGGGGAGTTGACCCCCCTGAATTTTCTGTGAATTCAAAAAAATGACTTGATTATTTTCCGAAAATGTAGTATGATAAGTAAGTGTTTTTATACCCCGCCGCCCGCGGTGATTTCTTCCCCGAAAGGGAGTCGCTTCATGAAGAAGCATTCCCTGCTATCGGCAGGCGCGCCAACGGGGGAGGGACCGTCATCCGCGGGGGCGCGCCCACGGGGAAGGCGCGGACGCGACCGTATGAGCAGGCGACCCTCACCTATGCCCCGTGATTTTCAAGTACACTGAACGTAAGGAGAAAACAAAATGAACCGTAAATTGCTTTGGATCATGGCCATCCTGTCCCTCGCGAGCCTGCTGCTGCTGGCCTCCTGTAAGGACGGCGGCCAAACCGACGAGACCGGCACGGGCACGGGCACGGGTAGCGGCACGACCGCCGAGACCGAGGCCGTTACCGCCATTCCCCGCTACGACTACATGGATGCCGAGGTAGCCCCCGACGTGACCATTGACCGCGCCGACTACGTGGGCATTACCCTGTCCGTCCCCAATTCCCTCAAGGTGGAGGAGGATGACGTGCAGGCCTACCTGATGTCGAGTATCCTCTACAAGCACCGCGTGGCCGTTGACGGCACCGCCATGGTCAAGGATCAGGCGCTGAGGCTGGGCGACGATGCCTACGTTTACTATAAGGGCTTCGTAGACGGCAAGGAGTTCGAGGGCGGCTCCAACTGGGACGACGAGTCCCCCTACAAGCTGGGTCTGGGCTCCGGCACCTTCATTGACGGCTTTGAGGACGGTCTTGTGGGGATCATCCCCAACCAGACCTCCAAGGACAAGCCCGCCGAGATCCACGTGACCTTCCCCGAGGAGTACAAGGAGGAGCTGGCGGGTAAGGACGCCGTGTTCCACGTTGTGGTGGAGTACGCCGTCCAGTTCACCCTTCCCACGTATAACCGCGATTTCGTGGAAAACACCCTGAAGTACGAGCCCGAGCAGGATTTCTATGCCAGCGATGCCGCCCTGCTCGAGGAATTCGAGGATTTCGTGTACGATTTTCTGGTACAGCAGAACGCCGAGGCTTTGGCGAACGCCAAGATCGACGCGCTCTGGGAACATCTGTCCTCCAAGGCCGAGTGTCGCAACCTTGTGGAGGACGAGGTAGCCTACTACTTCAATTCCTACAAGTCCGAGATAGAGTATTACTTCGATTACTACGCCTCCTCGGGCGGTGAGGAATTCGCCAAGCTCTACCCCGATCTGGACACCTTCGCTCCCGTCTATCTGGGACTGGATAAGGGCGTGGACTGGAAGGCCGAGCTCACCACGAGGGCTCAGCTCATGGTGAAAAAGGATATGATCTCCCACGCCATCGCCGAGCTGGAGGGCATGGAGACGGTCTCCCAAGAGGAGTATCAGGCTCAGGTTGATTACTGGGTGGATCAGTACTACGGATACATGACCGAGGAGGACATCATCCGGAACATGGGCGAGATCTTTTTGCGCGAGTCCGCCTTCTCCGCAAAGATGGACAAGTGGCTCATGGAGCAGGTCATCTTTACCTACGCGGACGGCACCCCCGTTGTGAGCATTACCGAGGATGAGGCCTGAACCGAGAGCTCTGCGGGTGAATCTGCACAAAGTTTGGAAAAGTCGGGGGCAAATCGAAAAAAATTTTGAAAAACCCTTGACAAATCAATGCTTTGCGAGTATAATATAACGGTAAATGTCGTGCGCTCTGTGATTTTTTGCAGATTTTCTGTGCCTGTCAGACCGGCAGAAGACCGCCTCGACAGCAAATCTTGAAGGAGGTATCCCGAAATGCTCAGAACTTACCAGCCTAAGAAGCGCCAGAGAAAGAAGGAGCATGGCTTCAGAAAGAGAATGAAGACCTCTGACGGTCGCAACGTTCTCAAGAGAAGACGTGCCAAGGGCAGAAAGAGACTGACCTACTGATTTGGAATTGATTCCATACCCGCGAAATTCCCGAGGAAGATGGGACACGAGCCTGTGCGATTGTCTGTCTGTCCTCGGGATTTTTCGCGGACGGAGGTCCGTCTCCCACCCGCCGCGGTATAGCCTGCCCGCTCGCGGCATATCCTAATTCGTAGCTACGAGCTGCGGGGAAGGAACACACATGAAACCCTACGCCATCAAGGAGAACCACCTGTACAAAAAGACCTTCCGGCAGGGCAAACGCTGGTCGGGGAAGTTTGTGTCGGTATACGTTCTCAAGGATCTGGCGGCCAAGAAGCTGAAAAAAGCGAATCCGCAAAAGCAGTACATCAATCGGATTGGTCTGTCTGTGCCCAAACGCGAGGGCGGTGCCGTTGAGCGCAACCGCGTCAAGCGCATCATCCGTGCGGGACTGCAAGGAGTGGAGAGACGCTACAGCCTTCGCCGCGGATACCTCATCGTCATCGCGGCGCGCCCCGGCATCGAGCGCGTGAAATCCCCCGCCATCGAGTCCGAGCTGCGTTACATCTTCAAAAAGCTGGAGATGCTGGAGCCGCGTACCCCCAAGGAGGGTGAAGCTCCCTCCGAAAAGCCCGACCAAGGAGCGAAGCCATGAAGCGCATCGCCATGGCGCTGATCCGATTCTATCGGAAACACCTGTCGGGGCTGAAGCCCGCCCCCACCTGTCGGTTCGAGCCGACCTGCTCCGCCTATGCCCTCGAGGCCTTTGAAAAGCGGGGATTTTTCGCGGGGCTGACCCTGACCCTGTGGCGCATTCTGCGTTGCAGTCCCCTGTCTCCCGCGGGATTCGATCCCGTACCCCCCCACGGCTTCAAGACCATGCCTCTGCGCTGGAGCAAATACGACAAGTACCGCGCCGAGCGTGAAGCCGCCGTCTCCCAGGACTCTGTGAGCCAATCCGAGGAGGAAAGCTCCCCCGAGGATCATGCCTGACCTACCAACCCGCAGGGAGACGTCCACCCACCGAACACAGCGGCCAAAGCAAGAGGAGCCGCGCCCCGACTTCCTTTGCCGGGGTATCCAACAACATCAAAGGAAACATCAGAATGAAAAGAAACACGAAAATCACCAAAAAACTCCTGACCCGCGTGGTCATGGGGCTTCTGCTGCTGGCCATGCTGGGCGGTGTCCTCACCTCCTGCGGCGCGAGAGGCGGCAGCAAGTACACTACCATCACCAAAAACTTTACCATTACAGATCCCGACGCGAGCACAGGTCTCACCGCCGCCCAACTGAACGAGCTGGCTGACAAGATCGTGGCCTCCAAGAA
>JAZNUO010000369.1:0-2814 GCA_045592305.1 Eubacteriales bacterium
CGCCGCCACCCTCCCCCACCCCAACACGCTGGATTTTATCGGCTTTGCGGGGGATATCGAGATCGGGCGGATGCGGTTTCTGTCGGTAGGCGGCGGTGAGGTGCGCATGGACGGCGAGCAGAGCCGCTTCTCCCTGCCCCCCGAGCTGTACGGGGAGGAGAGCTTCACCGAAATAGCCGAGCTGTGCAAGGCCCGCGGTATCCGCCTCTCGGATTACGTCTTTGAGCACGAGGATGCCGACTTCCCCGCCTTCCTTCTGGACGTGTGGCACACCATGACCGCCGCCATCCGCGAGGGTCTGACCCATACGGGCATCCTCCCCGGGGGGCTGGAGGTGGAGAGAAAGGCGCAACGACTCTACAACCAGCGGCACATCGACGAGTCCCCCCAGACGAGAGAGAACCGTCTGGTCTGCGCCTACGCCTTTGCCGTCAGTGAGCAGAACGCCGACAACGGGGTCATCGTTACCGCCCCCACCTGCGGCTCCTGCGGTGTGCTCCCCGCCGTCCTGAAGTATATGCAGGACAAGAACGGTTTTTCCGACCGCGACGTGGTGCGCGCCCTCGCCGTGGCGGGTCTCATCGGAGACCTCGTGGCCACCAACGCCTCGGTCAGCGGCGCGGAGTGCGGCTGTCAGGCCGAGGTGGGCACCGCCTGCTCCATGGCCGCCGCCGCCCTCTGCGAGCTGTTTGAGATGGGCATTGACCAGATCGAGTACGCCGCCGAGATGTCCCTGGAGCACCATCTGGGGCTGACCTGCGACCCCGTCTGCGGCCTCGTCCAGATCCCCTGCATCGAGCGCAACGCCGTGGCCGCCATGCGCGCCATCAACGCCCTGTCCCTTGCCAACTTCCTCTCGGGGAGCCGTAAGATCTCCTTCGACCTGGTGGTGGAGACCATGTACCGCACGGGGCTCGACCTGTCCCACCTGTATCGGGAGACCTCCGAGGGGGGACTGGCGAAGCTGTATCAGCACCCCGGAAACTAAAGATACAAGATACGAAGATACAAGATACAAAGATACAAAGATACATGATACAAAGATTACAAGCCCGCCGAGAGAGCTCGGCCGATACGGGATAACCGTTCCGTTTTCATATCTTGTATCTTGTATCTCGTATCTTGTATCTCACCAATATCCTTTCCCACCATTACATACGAAGGAGCCTCTATGTCTCTCCCCACCCATATTCAATCCGCCTACACCGCCATCCTCCGCGAGGAGCTGGTGCCCGCCATGGGCTGTACCGAGCCCATCGCCATCGCCTACGCCGCCTCTATCCTTCGCCACGCCCTGGGGGCTGACCCCGCTACCCTGCGGGTGGAGTTGAGCGGCAATATCATCAAGAACGTCAAGTCTGTCATCGTCCCCGCCACCGACGGGATGCACGGCATCGAGGCCGCCGTGGCCGCGGGAATCGTAGCAGGCTGCCCCGACCGCAAGCTGGAGGTGCTCTGCGCCTTAAAGCCCGCCGATGCCGAGCGCATCCGCAACTTCTTGATGACCACCACCCCCGCCGTCAGCGAGCTGGACACCAAGCACCCCTTCGAGCTGGTCATGACGGGGGAGACCGCCGTGAACGGGCAGACAGCCACCGCCCGCGTCCACCTCATCGACCGTCACACCAACGTGGTTTCGGTCAGCCGTACCGTGAACGGTGAAGTCCAAGACCTCACTGACCGCTACCTCTACGGCGAGTCCCCGGAGCATACCGAGCCCGCTGACCGCTCTCTCCTCAACGTGCAGGACATCGTGACCTTCGCTGAGGAAGCCGATCTCACCGAGCTCAGACCCTTCCTCACCCGCCAGATCTCCATGAACATGGCCATCGCCGAGGAGGGACTTCGGGGCGAGTACGGCGCGTCTATCGGCAGACTGCTCTACAACGGGGGTCACAGCGACCTTCGTACCCAAGCCCGCGCCTACGCCGCCGCGGGATCGGATGCCCGCATGAACGGCTGTGAGCTGCCTGTCTGCATCATTTCGGGGAGCGGCAACCAAGGCATGACCGCCTCCGTCCCCGTGGTGGTCTACGCCCGCAAGTGGCACGCCGACGAGGAGACCCTTCTCCGCGCTCTGCTGGTATCTAACCTCATCACGGTTCACCAGAAAACGGGCATCGGGTGCCTGTCCGCCTACTGCGGTGCCATCAGCGCGGGCTGTGGGTGCGGCTGCGGCATTTGCTACCTGGCGGGCGGACGCTTCCATGAGATCGCCCACACACTGGTCAACGCCGTGGCCATCCTGTCGGGTACCATCTGCGACGGAGCCAAGGCCTCCTGCGCCGCCAAGATCGCCATGGCGGTGGAGGCGGGCATCATGGGCTACGACATGATGCGCTCGGGTCGCCAGTTCTACGGCGGTGACGGCATCATCACCAAGGGGGTGGAGAACACCATCCGCAACATCGGCCGCCTCGCCCGCGACGGCATGAGCGAGACCGACCGCGAGATCATCCGCATCATGCTGGGGGAATGAACCCGTACATACCGAAAAACCGCCCGCTTTGACCCCGAAGCAGGCGGTTTTTTCTCGACGTGGTTGTCCCCCGCCGCCGAAATGTTTTTCTGAATTTGCGTTGTTTTGGGACGTTGTGCAGGAAGGAAAGCATTCTGCTCTTGACAGGTTGCATGATTGGGTAAATTGGGGTTTATCGGGCAGGGGCGAGGGGAACGCCAGAGGGAAACTTCTTGAAAGAAGTTTCCCTCTGGACTCCCTTCAAGAACTTTCAAAAAGTATTATTTATCAATGATTTTTTAAAAGTTTTGAAGATTCCAAAGGGACTTTTCCAAAAGTCCCTTTGGCGGGGTGCA
>JAZNUO010000370.1:0-1593 GCA_045592305.1 Eubacteriales bacterium
AGTCGATATACGCCTTGCGGCGTTCGATATGTGCTTCGCTTCACTACGCACTCGATATTCCGATTCGGTCTTGCCCGAATCGGATCGATATGCGCCCCTTTGGGGCGCGTGACGGGCTCTGCCCGATAAACCCCAATTTTACCATTCGCCCTCGTCTCCCAGCCCGTCGCTGACCAGCCGGATCTCACATTCCAGACGGTAGCGGTAGAGCTTCTCCACCTCATCCTGCACCAGCCGTACCAAGGCCTTGACGTCGGAGGCGGTGGCTCCGCCCTTGTTGACAATAAAGCCCGCGTGCTTCTTGGACACCTGCGCCCCGCCCACCGAGACACCCTTGAGCCCCGCCGTGTCGATCATGCGGGCGGCGAAATTGTCCACGGGACGCTTGAAAACGCTCCCCGCGCTGGGGTACTCCAAAGGCTGCTTTTCTCTGCGGGCATCCATGTTTTTCTCCATCTGCTCGCGGATAGCGGGACCGTAGCCGTAGCTTAGCTTGAATACGCCGCTGAGCACGATCCAATCGGGATGCTCCAGAAAGATGCTGTGACGGTAGGAAAGGTGCATATCGACGTCCCGAAGCTGACCCGTACAGCCATTGGTCAGGTCATAGTATTCCGCCGAGACCAGCACCCGCTCCACGTCGGAGCCGTAGGCACCCGCATTCATGACGATGGCACCGCCCACCGTCCCGGGGATGCCGTAGGCGAATTCCAGACCCGAAAGCTCCCGCTTGGGCTGCCCGCAAGCGTAGGCCAGCGCGATCAGAGACGCACCGCACTCGGCGTAGACGCGGCAGTAGGGCTCGCCGCGATCAACCTTCTCACGGCGGAAGACCTCGCGGTCGGGCACCCCGTCCTCCTCGTAGACCACGCGCTTCGCCTTGGTGGTCATCACCACCAGACCGCAAAAGCCCTCGTCCGCTACCAGTACGTTGGAGCCCTTACCCAAAACACAGAGCGGGCACCCATCCCCCAGATCCCGCCAGAGCGACAGAACCAGAATCATCTGGGCCTTCCCCGACGGCCATACTGCCAGGGCGGCGTTACCGCCGATCTTGAATGAGGTATGAGCCGACAGAGGCTCGTTCCATTTGCAGAGAATACCGTTGGCGCGGAAGGCCTCATACAGGGCTTCCAAGGCTTCCTTGAAGGGCATATCGGCTCCTTTCCCGCGCGGGCGCGCGTAATGTGTATGTTGTCATGCGAAAATGATCAAATTTGGGGTTGTAGGGGAGGCGGGGGAACGGCCGGGGGAAAACTTCTTGAAAGCCTCCTCGCTTTGCTCGGTGCAAGTTTGCCTATGGCAAACATTGCGAAGTTTCCGTCTGGACTCCCTTCAAGAACCTTCAAGAAAGTATTGCTTATCAATGTCTTTTTTAAGATTTTTGGAGATTCCAAAGAACCTTTTGCAAAAGGTTCTTTGGCGGGGTGCAGGGGCAGAGCCCTTGCCGATAAACCCCAATTTGAACGTCTCCGGTCATCGCTTCAACCGAGAAGAATTCCCTCGATCTCGCAAAGACGGCTGACGGTATAGGTGATCTCCATATCCGCGGGGGCGGCCTTGCCCTTGGGATTGAACCAGCAGGTGTCCAGC
>JAZNUO010000371.1:0-3090 GCA_045592305.1 Eubacteriales bacterium
TGGCTCACAGAACGACATGGCTACGATCCGACTTGGGTGAAACCCCTGCCCGACAAACCCAAATTTGAAGGTGGCTCAAGAAATAAAACCGCCACCCCTCACCATTCACGGTCAGGGGTGGCGTTCCTGTATCAATCCGAAATTACATCAGACTGCGATACAGAGCCTCGATATCCTCCACGGAGGTCTCGCGGGGGTTGCCGGGGCGGCAAGCGTCGTTGTAGGCATCCACCGACATCTGGTGAATGTCCTCCTCGCGGGCGACACCCTTCAGGGAGGTGACGATACCCACGTCCTCGGCGAGCTGACGGACGGCCTCCACGGCGGCGGCGCGGTACTCGGCCTGGGTCATGCTGTCCACGCCCTCGACACCCATGGCGCGGGCGATCTCGCGGTACTTCTCCCCCGTAGCCTCGGCATTGTAGGCCATGACGGCGGGCAGGAGGGTGGCGCAAGCCTTACCGTGAGGCATATCGTAGTAAGCGGAAAGGGTGTGCGCCATGGAGTGATCCACGCCCAGACCCACGTTGGAGAAGCCCATACCGGCCACGTACTGGCCCAGAGCCATGCCCTCGCGGCCCTCGGGGGTGTTGGCCACGGCCCCGCGCAGGGAGGCGGCGATGATGCGGATGGCTTCGATGTGGAACATATCCGACAGAGCCCAGGCACCCTTGGTGATGTAGCCCTCAATGGCGTGGGTCAGAGCGTCCATGCCCGTAGCGGCGGTAAGGGAGGCGGGCATGGAGGCCATCATGTCGGGATCCACCACGGCCACCACGGGAATATCGTGAGCGTCCACGCAGACAAACTTGCGCTTCTTCTCCACGTCGGTGATGACGTAGTTGATGGTGACCTCGGCGGCGGTGCCGGCGGTGGTGGGAACGGCGATGATGGGCACGCAGGGGTTCTTGGTGGGAGCTACGCCCTCCAGGGAGCGAACGTCGGCAAACTCGGGGTTGGTGATGATGATGCCGATGGCCTTGGCGGTGTCCATGGAGGAGCCGCCGCCGATGGCGACGATGCAGTCGGCCTCGGCTGCCTTGAAGGCCTCCACACCATTCTGAACGTTCTCAATGGTGGGGTTGGGCTTGATGTCCGAGAAAACGGCGTAGGGGATGGCGGCGGCATCCAGAAGGTCAGTGACCTTGGCGGTTACACCGAACTTGAGGAGGTCGGGATCGGTGGCGACGAAGGCCTTGGCAAAGCCGCGTGCCTTGATCTCATCGACAACGGCGGCGATGGCACCCGCGCCATGGTAGGAGGTCTCGTTGAGCATGAACTTGTTCATAGTGGTTTTTCCTTTCTATTTGAAAAAATTAGGTTCGGTAAATGGGTCAGCGGCTCGGTCCCGGGGGTTCGCCATCCTCTATGACAGACAGGTGAGACTGCAAGCAAGCTCCCGTGAAATCGCGAAAATCACAGATCGAAATACTTCTTCTGCAGAGCGGGCAACTGCCCCTTCATGGCGGCCAGCACGGCGGTGGCTTGTGTATCTCCCGCGAAGTGGCGGCGGAGGTAGTGTCCCTCGGCGCGGCAGACCTCGTCGTGGATGGGGAAGTAATTCTCCATGAGGAACGCGCCGTAACGGATCCAGCGGAAGTCGCCCACCAGACGGTACTCGGTGCTGATGGTGTCCACGGCCACCGAATACTTGTCCTTGATGGCGGACACCAGACTCTCGCGGGTGTTCTCCTTGGCGAAAACGATGGTGGAGCAGATCAGGGAGTTGCGGTTGTTCTCGGCGGAGGCGTTATGACTGTCGGTGGAGCCCACCACGGGATGGTCGATGCCCTTCTCCCGCATCTCGTAGTAGAGAGCGGTCTGGAAGCCGTTGTGGGTGTAGTAGTTCTCGCCGCCCAGCACCTCAAAGGCGTCAAAGGGCTTGTTCTTGTAGATGAACGCGGTGTACTCCTCGGGAAGCTGCATGAGCTGGCACAGCCAGTAGGGGTGGGGGAAGATACCCAGACCTCCGTTCTTCTGCATATGCTCGTAGGTCCACTCCAGCACGGCGTAGCTCAGCCGCTCGGACTTGTTGGGCAGGGGCACACGCTCGGCCCTCTCCTCGATCATGGCCAGATACTCCTCGCGGGAGATGGGGTCGGGGGCGTTGCCGTCCAGACTTCTCCACGCAAGGTCAGCCCCCGCCTTCTCGTCGTTGGGGCCGCCGATCACCAAGGCGTTGATGGAGTAAGTGCCGCCGAAGTTGACGTAGTGAACGTCGTTGAGGGGGAGATGAACCTCCTCGCCGGGGACAATGGCTACGTCGCTGATGTCACCGTAGCGGCGGATAGCCTCCAGAGAGGGGTAGTAGCGGTTGTGATCCGAGATGACCATGAAATCGTAGCCGTGACCGCGGTAGGAGGCCACCACGTTGACGGGGTCGTCGTGTCCGTCGGAGCGGCAGGTATGGACGTGAAGATCGCCGCGCAGGGGAATGCGGCCTGCCATATCCTCGCCGAGGCAGTAGACGGGCAGGGTGGCGAAATGGCGGCTTCCGTCCAGCAGATTGAGGTAGTATTCGCCCTCGCCCTCAAAGTAGGCGGTGACGCGGAGACAGCCGTCCTCGTCGGGGTTCACCGAGACGGTGGAGCGTCCGCTTCTCTCGGGCCAGACTCTGGCGTTGCCCTGATTGACCTTCAGCACCTCGACGGTGTAGGTCTTGTCCTTGTCAAAGGCGGCGTTGATACCCAGAGGCTGAACCGTGACCGTTTTTTCGCGGTCGCCGAGGAACACCTTGGGGTAAACGTCATAATCGTAGTATACTTGCTTCATAGTGCTCTCCTTGCGGGTGGAATGGTTATGCTTATATCCTACTACATTTCGCCGAAAAAATCAAGGGGGTAGGGAAAATTCGGGTAAGAAAAAACTCGCCGCCTGCCTCGCTGGGGAGCCTTACGGTAAGGATTCGGCAGACCTTCAAATTGGGGTTTATAGGGGAGGCGAGGGGAACGCCAAAGGGAAACTTCTTGAAAGCCTCCTCGCTTCGCTCGGTGCAAGTTTGCCTATGGCAAACATTGCGAAGTTTCCCTCTGGACTCCCTTCAAGAACCTTCAAAAAAGCATTGATAAACATACTTTTTTGAAGGTTCTC
>JAZNUO010000372.1:0-9985 GCA_045592305.1 Eubacteriales bacterium
CGCCGTGAATTCGCCCTCATCCGAGACAAGCACAGCGCCCTTGGCACCCATACTAATCATCACGTTTGCGATGCCGCTCTCATGTAGCTCGGTTGCCGCCGAGAGCGCATCGGAAATCGAGTTGACTTCCCGATGCATATAGGTAACGATCTCCTCTTCATTAGGCTTGATAAGATAGGGCTTCACCTCGATGAGATCGGCGAGGGTAAAGGAACGGGAATCAATGACGGTGCGAATCCCTCGCTCGTGGAAACGGGAGAGCATGGACTTTACGTCCTTCATCAAGATGCCCTCGGGAAGTCTTCCCGTCAGGGTAAGGACGGTCGGAAGCTCGCCCGCAAGATCAAGGACCAGCTTTTCTACCCGTTCAAGAATTTCAAGGGGCGCTTGAAAGCCGGGGAAGGAAACACGTGTTTCCTTTTTTCCCTCTTGATGAAGGGTGATATTCTCGCGAATCCTGCCCTGTACCTGTAATGAAATGCTGTCGATGCCCTCTCGATTGATTGCCGTAAGGAAAGCGTCTGCGTTTTCACTGCCTACGAGGACGATTGCTTTGTTCTTTACACCGTATACGGTGAGTGCGCGTGAGATATTCACGCCCTTTCCGCCCGCATCATACGAGAGGACGTGCGCGAGGTTTTCCTGCTCTGCGGCGAAAGTATCGCAACGGCAATGAATATCATATGCCGGCGCAAGTGTTAACGTAATAATCTGCATATTTCTCTCTTACATTTTGGGAGCATTGGCAAGAAGATACGCTTCCGCCTCGGCACACCAAAGACCGTTGTTGTTTGCTACGATATCAGCGAGCGCTTTATAAAGAGGATCCTTTTCTCCCCATTTTTCCAGCTCATTTACTGCGATATAAGGAATATCAAGACCTGTATAGCATACCTTTTTTGCGCCGCTGGGGCTTTCCATTGCGAAAATGGCATCGGCATAGGCATTCAGACCCAGAATGTGCGATACGATAGCGCCGGGATTGATTTTTTTCTCCTCAATCAGACCAATCGTGTCAACCGTGTCCTGAGGAATACTGCCCGCCGTGCCTACGACGTGAATGCCATCGTAATGTACGCGGTACAGGTTCAAAGAGCCTTGCATCTCCTTGACGGCAGGGCCGGCAAAGAAATTAACGCATCCGTCCTCACGGCAGATTGCTTCCGCCATCGTGAAAAGAGCGGGAACGGGAACCATAACGAAAACATCGTCAAAGCCACCCTCCGACAGTTCAAGCAAGGCAGCAACGGGGTCGGCGACGGTCGAGGTATTGAGGTAGGTCAGCTCGGCGCCGTGCGCTCTCGCGTTTTCCACAGAGCTCTTGCGCGCGGCGTAATCCAGACGGTCGGCGGAAAGGTCGGTAACAACAATCTGCTTACATCCCGCGTAACCTAATGCAAGCTCAACCGCGGCAATACCCATCGGGCCTGCGCCGCCGAGAATGGCGATTCTGCCGCCGCGCTTTGCGCCGTCGGTACGGACGTAATTGGTATAATCGGTGTGATAAAAGCCCTTATAACCGCGAAGCACGCATCCGACCGCCTCTACAAGCGACCCCTTAAAGAAACTATCGCCCTCATAATGCACGAGACAGCCGCGCTCCAGAACCACCTTGGGTACAACGACGTAGGTAGCCGCGCCGCCGATATAGGGGTAGGAATATCCGGGATCGTGACCGTTTTCCAGCTTCAAGGCAGGCTGAACAACAGCGCGCTCGCCAACCTTCCATTCCCCCTTCATATTCTCGCCGACGGCGACGATCTCACCACACATCTCGTGGCCGATGATAATCGGCACTTCAGCGATATTGTCGGGGACTCTCTTGTGCGCGCTGCCCTGCTTCACAGCCTTGTAGGTGGACTGGCAGAGCGAGTCGGAGATGACACGCATCAACACCTCATCCGCCGAGATTTCGGGCAGGTCAAATTCCTCGGTGCGCAAATCCATGGCACCATACATACGAACAGCTTTGGTTTTCATAAAATTCTCCTCACTTGACAAATCAGTGTTCTTTTGCTATAATATAATATAATCATATTTTTCGAAAAAAGTCAATAAAACGAACACAAAAAGAAAAATAATTATTTTAGACGCGCAAAATAATCAAAAATAATCAAAAAGGGGAGATCGTATGTGGATTGAAGAAAGGCAGAAAAAGCTGATGGCGTATCTGGCAAAGACGCCGAATATTACCGTGCGCGAGCTGGCAGAACGGCTTCACGTAAGCGAGCCCACCGTACGCCGTGACCTAACCAATCTGGATGCGAGAGGGCTGGTGCAAAAAATTCACGGCGGCGCCATCCTTCGAGGCGGCACCGCCGACCGTGAGATCCCCTTTCTCCTGCGTGAGAACGAGTGTAGCCCTGCCAAAGCGCAAATCGGAAAGATCGCCGCGAACTATATCGAGGACGGTATGGTCGTGATGCTCGACGGATCGAGCAGCGCCTATCATCTTGTCCCATATCTTGCGAGCAAAAAAGATCTTATTGTGGTAACCAGCGGCGCAAAGACCGCCGTTTCGTTGGCAGAGGCGAATATCCGCACCTTGTCAACAGGGGGACAAATGCGTATTCATTCCTTTTCCTATATCGGAGCAGACGCGGCGGATTTCGTGCGAAAAATCAATGCCGATGTGCTCTTGTTCTCCTGTCGCGGACTGGATATGGACGGTACGATGAGTGATCACTCGATTGACGAGGCGAGTCTGCGTCGGGTGATGTTTTCCCATGCAAAAAAAAGAATTCTCCTTTGCGACCAAAGCAAGCTCGGAAAACGCTACTTTTACAATATGGGAAATCTCTCCGAGGTAGATGCTTGTATTTGCGACGCCCCCTTGCCGGAGGAGCTGCTTCGCTTGTTGGCCAAACAAAAGAAAATCACTTAAAAAACTTCTTTAAAATTTTTATATAATATCAGCATCTGCGGGAGAAGGAGCTGTTGTGTCCATGACCGGCATCCCCCATCTCCGCCCCCAAGTCCCCCGTGGCCCACCCGCGTCGGAGCAGAAACACGGAGGCTTGATGCCGCGGACTCTTGCGTTGCCATGCGGCTATCTTGAAGGAGCGTGACCTTCGTGTGCACAGCCGCTCCCAAAAGCCGAAAAAACCACCCGAAACACCCGCTCACAGGCGGGTGTTCTTTTCTCTTTCCAAAAACCCCCCGAAATCCACCGCTTTTTGTACAAATTCCCTTGCATTTTTTCGCCATCTGTGTTATACTTATGCTAAACCGATCCCCCGAAGGGAGTCTCCGCGAGGACCGAAGCCTTCGCCCTCGCCCCCACCGAAGCACCCACCGAAACCACCACAAAAACGCCTACTGAGGAGGAAACTACCATGAACGTTATTTACGAGACCGTACAGAATCCCGTTGCCCCCACGGGGAATGACCCTTGGGTCGTGCGACACGGGGACAAGTATTACTACTGCTACTCCCGCCCCGTCGGGGCCTTTGGCGGCGTGGCGGTAGCCGAGATCCCCTCCATCCACAAGGTCGGAAGCACCGAGGGCAGCCAGGTCTATACCGCTCCCACCGAGGGGGATCTGTCCCGCTCCTTCGAGTATTGGGCACCCGAGCTCCATTACGTCAACGGCGAGTGGTACATCTACGTGGCCTGCGATGACGGTCACAACGAGACCCACCGTATGTACGTCCTGAAGGGCACCACCCAGAACCCCACCGATCCCTTCGAGTACGTAGGGCAGATCACCGATTCCTCGGGCAAATGGGCCATTGACGGCTCGGTTCTGGAGGTGAACGGGGAGCTGTACTTTATCTGGTCGGGCTGGGAGGGAGACGTGAACGTCGCCCAGCACATCTACATCGCCCACATGAGCAACCCCTGCACCATCGACAGCGAGCGGGTCATGCTCTCCACTCCCGAGTACGATTGGGAGAAGTACGGCGAGCCTCTCATCAACGAGGGTCCCACCGCCCTTGTGCACGGCGGCAAGACCTTCATCGTCTATTCCGCCTCGGGTAGCTGGAGAGACGATTACTGTCTGGGTATGCTGACCCTCGTGGGGGAGGATCCCATGGATCCCGCGAGTTGGAAGAAGTCGGATACCCCCGTGTTCCAGAAGAGGTGCGGCGTCTGCTACGGCCCCGGTCACTCCTCCTTCTCCACCGCCGTGGACGGTAGTGTCTGGATGATCTGCCACGCCAATCCCGTATCCGGCACGGGCTGGGAGGGGCGCACGGTCTGGATCTCTCCCGTGATCTTCGACGAAAACGGCGATCCCGATTTCGGTATGCCCCAGAAGGAGGTTCGCTTCCCCGTGAGAGTCGAGACGAAGTGACGGCTTGCATAGAAATGTGCTGTCATACACCGTCCTTGCAAACAAACACCATATATATCAGGAGGATTTTTCACCATGGCAAAGGATCGCAGTCAGGTTCCCGCCCATCTGAAATGGCGTGTGGAGGATATTTTCGAGAGCATCGAGGCGTGGAACGCCCTGTATGCCGAGTGCGAGGGGGAGCTGGACTTCTCCGAGTTTGAGGGTAAGCTGAACACCGTCGAGTCGGTGCTGGCCTGCATGGAAAAGCTCAACGCTCTGGTTCTCAAGCTCAACAAGCTGGCCATCTACGCCCACATCCGCCACGACGAGGACAGCCGCGTCTCGGAATTCACCGCCCTCTCCGCCCGTTTCTCCATGCTGGCCATGAAGCTTTCGGGCGCCACCGCCTTCATCACCCCCGAGCTCACCTCTCTTCCCGTGGAGACCCTCACGGCCTTTGCCGCTGATCCCCGCATGGCGGACTACGACTACACCATCAGGTGCATCATCAAGGATAAGCCCCACGTCCTTTCCAAGGAGATGGAGATGCTCCTGTCCCAGGGCTCCCGTGTCTTTGGCGGCTACCAGCAGGTATTCGGTATGCTGGATAACGCCGACTTCCCCTTCCCCACGGTGAAGGTGGACGGCGAGGAGGTCACTGTCACCCACGGTATGTACGGTGTCCTGCTCCATCACCCCGACGTGCGCGTCCGTAAGAAGGTATTCCAATCCTACTACAAGGCCTACATCGGGCTCATCAACACCATCACCGCCACCTACACGGGCAACGTGGACAAGGATATTTTCCTGGCCAGGGCGCGTGGGTACGAGTCCTGCCTCGATAAGGCTCTGTCCTCCGAGGACGTGGACGTGAAGGTCTACAAGAACCTGCTTCGTGCCGTTAACAAGGGGCTGCCCCTGCTCCACCGCTACTTCCGCGACCGCAAGAAGGTCCTGGGCATGAGCAAGATGCACATGTACGATCTCTACCTGCCTCTGGTGGCCGATGCCGAGCTGAAGCTGGACTATGAGGCGGCCTACGATCTGGTGGTCGAGGGTCTGGCACCTCTGGGCGAGCGGTATCAGGCTCTGCTCCGCGAGGCTCACGACAGCGGCTGGATCGACGTGGAGGAGACCGAGGGCAAGAGAAGCGGCGCGTACTCCACCGGTGCTTACGGTCTGCCCCACCCCTACGTCCTGCTCAATTACCAGCCCACCACCAACAACGTCTTTACCATCGCCCACGAGATGGGTCACGCTCTCCACTCCTACCACTCCCAGCAGGCTCAGCCTCAGGAGAAGGCGGATTACAAGATCTTCGTGGCCGAGGTGGCCAGCACCGTCAACGAGGTGCTGCTCCTCAAGCATCTGCTGAAAAAGACCGAGGATGCCGGTCTCAAGAAGTATCTGCTGTCCTACTACATGGACATGATCAAGTCCACCTGCTTCCGCCAGACTCAGTTCGCCGAGTTTGAGTTCATGGCTCACGATATGGCGGAAAAGGGTCAGCCCCTGACCAAGGATGCCCTGTGCAACGCCTACATGGAGCTGAACAGGAAGTATTACGGACGCTCGGTCATCTCCGACCCCGAGATTGCCTACGAGTGGGCTCGTATCCCCCACTTCTACCGCGCCTTCTATGTCTACAAGTATGCCACGGGCATTATCTCCGCCATCTCCATCGCCGAGCGCATCTACAACGAGGGCGCGCCCGCCGTGGAGGACTACTTCCGTTTCCTGTCTTCGGGCGGCTCCGACAGCCCTGTGGAGCTTCTGAAGCTGGCGGGCGTGGATCTGACCAAGAAGGATGCCTTCGAGGCGGCGATGGCCTCGTTCAAGGATGCTCTCACCCAGTTTGAGGCGTTGATGTAAAAATTGCGTCCGAAAGGGACGGAAAACCATGGATTTCCATGTCAAACACAGAACCGTGGGGCTCCCATGGCTGATCTGTCTGTGGGTTCTCGCGGCGGTGGGGCTTCTGCTCGCCGCCTGCCACCCCGCCGATCCCCCCTCCGATACCGCGGGTGAGACGGTGGAGCAAACCGCCGACACACGAGCCCCCTCCGATCCCGAGGGGGAACCCGTCGAGACGGCTGACGAGGACACAGCCCTCGCGGGTGGTGAGACCGTCATCCTCCCCGAGGAGACGGTCCCCGAGCCCGAGACCGCCCCGAGGATCATGCCCCGTCTGGATCTCTACACCGACAACGGTCATGACGTTACCTCCAAGGATGTCTACACCCACGGAACCGCTACCCTGTCGGAGTGCCACGAGAAGTTTGCCTTCGAGAACGTGGGGGTCAATATCCGCGCCCGCGGAAACTCCACCTTCCACGCCGAAAAGAAGCCCTTCCGCCTCAAGTTCGACGAGAAGCGGGAGATGCTGGGGCTGAACGGCGGCAAGGCCTACAAGAGCTGGGTTCTTCTCGCCGACTACTACGACGGCTCCATGCTCCGCACCTTTGGCACCTTCAAGCTGGCGCGAGCCTTGATGGAGAGCGGGTATTACGCCTCGGACTGTACCCACGTGGAGGTCTACCTCAACGGCGAGTACCGCGGGGTCTACCTCCTCTGCGAGCAGACCCAGATCAACCGAGGCCGCGTGGACATCCCCGAAAAGGAGGACGGCGATACCTCGCTGGAGCACGGCTACCTCATGATCGGCGTGGGCGGTCAGGTGGACGAGCCCGAGCTTATCACAGTGCGCCCCGAGATCCACGTCACCGACCGCACCGGTCAGACCCGCTACTACCCCACCATCAACTTCACCCTCTCGGGCGGTAGCTATACGAGAGAGCAGAAGGAGTACGTATCCAACTACGTTTCGGGTGTGTTCAAGGTGGTGGCGAAGGCGGTCTACGAGAATGAATACTACGACCTCACCCGCGACGGTCGCCTGACCCCCAAGCGCAGCTTTACGTGGGCTGTGACCGACGAGGAAAAGCAGATCGAGACGGTGGGCGCGGTGTTCAACATCGAATCCGCCGTGTCCATGTGCATTCTGGACGAGATCTGCAAGAATCTGGACGCCATGGCCTTCAATATGTACGTGGATCTCTCCCCCGACGGTGACGGGGTTCTCACCCTCGCCGCTCCGTGGGATTTCGACTTTTCCATGGCCAACACCCACTATGCCACCACCCATTCCTACGGGGGCTTTTACGCCACCAACCTATCCGAAAGCGAGGGCGTGCGGGTCAATCTCTGGTACGTCATGCTGGGGAGCGTTCCGTGGTTCGAGGACATGATCCGCGCCCATTGGCAGGAGAACTACACCGAGCTCAAGGCCGTGGTCTCCGGGATGGTGTCGGTCAATCACGCCTACGATGCTGCCTTCAACCGCGACTGGGATCGCTGGGGGAAGCCCATGGACCGCACCCGCATTCACCATCACTGCACGGCCGATCTCTCTGCCTTTGGCGAGCACGCCGACGCAGGTGCCTTTGTCACCGACTGGCTGACCGTGCGCCTGTGGTGGCTCAACAGGCAATGGGGGGACGGCAAGGGGGACGGCGACCTTGAAATAGAGGACGCGCCCGATCTGCGGCTGGTCTTTGAGGATGTGGACGATCTGTGGCCGGTCACGGGCGAACGCCGCTGTACCGTGGAGCTGACCGAACGAGACGGTCTCCTCCTCCGCCCCACCTCCGAAGCCCACGACCCCTACTTCAGCTTTGACTACGGACTTTTGGGCAAGAATTACGAGGCCGCTCTCTATCCCATTCTGGAGTTCACCTATAAGATCCCCCGCGGCAGCAGTCAGGCGGTCTACACCACCGAGCTGTTCCTCTGCGCGGGTAGCGTACAGAATGCCACGGGCGGCATTTCCACAACGGTGGAGGTTCAGGCCGACGGCCGATGGCATACCGTCAGGGTGGACCTGTCCGAGACCGGCTTCTGGTCGGGAACCATCCACGAGATCCGCATGGACTTCTTCTCGTCCTGTGAGGCGGGAGACGGGATGTACCTGCGGGAATTCAAGCTTCTCAACGAATAACACCCACACACGGGGGCTGCGCGGGCGGCCCCCGTTTTCTGTGGAAAAGCCCAAAAAAACGAGCGGGAAATGAAAAAATTTCCCAATACTACTTGCATATTTCCGAGAAATGTAATATAATAAAAAGAGTATAAGGAAAAGTATCGCCTGGGGAGGTGTTCGGTTGAAAAAGCACGTATTATTGGATAGGATTCAGGAGAGAGACTGCGCCGTTCTCGGCTACGGCGTTTCTAACCGCCCTCTGGTCGAGTGGCTTCTGAGCCACGGCGCGAAAAGCGTTACGGTACGGGACAAACGCTCCCCCGAGGACATGGCAAGGAGCGGCGATGCCGCGCGTCTGTCCGCCCTCGGCGTGGGGCTTGTCTGCGGTGAGGATTACCTGCGGGGGCTGTCGGGAGAGCTCATCTTCCGTTCCCCGGGCATCCGTCCCGATCTCCCCGAGCTTCGCGCGGCGGTGCAGCAGGGCGCGGTTCTGTCCTCCGAGATGGAGCTGTTCTTAGCCTTGACCGAAGCCCGCGTCGTGGCCATTTCGGGCTCCGACGGCAAGACCACCACCACCACCCTGACCTCCCTCATTCTGAAGGAGGCCTGTAAGCGGCGGGGCGCGGGGACGGTCTACCTCGGCGGCAATATCGGCACGCCGCTCCTCCCCTTTGCGGAGGACATGACCCCCCAAGACTACGCGGTGGTGGAGCTTTCCAGCTTCCAGCTCATGACCATGGGAGGGGGTGCGGGCGTGACCCGCGGGGCGCTGACCAACATCACCCCCAACCACCTCAACTGGCACACCGATATGGACGAGTATATCGCCGCCAAGACCCATCTCTTGGGAGGGGAGCCCCCCCCCGAGGTCGCGGTTCTCAACGGGCGGGATCAAAACACCCGACGTATCGGCGCAAGCCTGTCCACCCCCGTGGTCTGGTTCACGGGCGCGCGGGAGCTGCCCTGCGGCTATCTGCCCGACGCGGTCAACCCCGCGCGGGGTGACACCGCCGTCTACGAGCGGGAGGGAAGCATCGTCATCGCCGCCCCAGCCGAGGAAGGCGTGACCGAGACCCCGATTCTGGACACCGCCCGCATTCGTATCCCCGGGCGGCACAACGTGGAGAATTTCATGACCGCCATCGCCCTCTGCTGTACGGCCGTGGGAGGCTCTGCAGCCCCCGCCATCCCCGCTGACGTGGGAGTAGTGGCCGATAGCTTTATGGGGGTCCCCCACCGTCTGGAGCTGATACGGGAGATCCCCCGCGCGGGCGGAAATATCCGCTTCTACAACAGCTCCATCGACTCCTCCCCCACCCGCACTCTGGCGGCTCTGTCGGCCATGGACGAGATGAACACCCGCGAGGGACGGAAAGCCCCCATTGTCCTCTGCGGCGGGCAGGATAAGCACATCCCCTTCGACCCTCTGGCCGAGGGACTCTGCCGTTATGCCTCCCGCGTCATCATCACGGGCGAGGCGAGGGATCAGATCCTCACCGCTCTGAAGGCCTATCCCGCGTTTGACCCCGCAAAGCTCCCCGTCACCGTCATCCCCGACTACCGCGAGGCCATGAGGATCGCCTGCGAGACCGCCGCGGAGGGCGATACGGTTCTGCTCTCCCCCGCCTGCACCAGCTTCGATGCCTTCAGGAATTTCGAGGAGCGGGGTGAGGTGTTTCGTGGGATCGTGAGCGCCCTGTAAATTAACCGTTTCTATTCAGGAGGA
>JAZNUO010000373.1:0-2502 GCA_045592305.1 Eubacteriales bacterium
ACAAGATATAGAAACGGAAGTCGTCGTAAGGTTTTTTCATATCTTGTAACTCGTATCTTGTATCTCGTATCTTTGTTTCTCACCGTTAAACCCCAATTTGAAAAAGAAAGAGGCCGCCGAAGCAGCCCTTTTCGATTCATTCCAAAAATCTCGTACTAATCTCTAATCTTTCAAACCTGTCTCCTTATTGATGATCCGGCCAAAACCAGTAATCGTGCATTTTCTGTAAAAACTCGGGGGACAGCGGGTACTCCTCGGTCTCGGGGATCACCGAATCGATGCCGCATTTGGCGCACATGGCGGTCATACCAAAGTCGATCCAATCCTTGATTTCCTTGGGAGCGTACAGACTCTTGCAGTAAAAGCAACCGCACAGACGGCTTTTTTTCAGCAGATCGCGGTTTCGGGTGCACAGCTTGTGGGCGTCGATGTGATCGGCCATACAGTCTCCTCGGGCATTCGCCTGTGTTGTGTGGGAATCAGAACTTCACTCTCGCGCAGTAGATGGGCATCCCCTGGGACGAGAAATTGGCCTCGTACTCGGTCATGATGTTGCCCTCCGCCTCGGGGGTCTTGTGGAAATCGCGGGAGGAGAACAAGAGGGTCAGACCCATGGCCTCAAACTCCTCCAGACTGAAGTCGAACAGGCCCTCGTTGTCGGTCTTGAGGTAGAGCTCGCCGCCCTCCACAAGAATATTCTTGTACAGAACAAGGAAGTTACGGTGGGTCAGTCTCCGCTTGGCGTAGCCCTTCTTGGGCCACGGGTCGGAGAAATTCAGGTAGATGCGGGATACGCTATGGGGCTTGACCCACTCCCCCAGATGCTCGGCGTTGCCGATCAGTACCCGCAGATTGTCATTGGGTCTGTCACAGGCGCAGGCCTTGGCCTTCTCCAGCGCACAGCAGGCCACGTCGGCCACCCGCTCCATGGCGATGAAGCTCCACTCCGGATGGGCGGCGGCCATACCCACCGCGAAATTACCCTTGCCGCAGCCAATCTCCATGTGGATGGGACGGCTCTCAGCAAAGATGGGGTTGCCCTCCTCGCCAAGGGTGGAAAGCAGGGAAGTGTCCTGAATCAACAGCTCGGCGCAGGCGGCGATGCGCTCGGCACCGTGCTTCTTTTTTCTCATTCTCATGACAGAACCTCTTACACGTTGAAGCGGAACAGCACGATATCGCCGTCCTGCACCACGTACTCCTTGCCCTCGGAGCGGATGAGCCCCGCTTCCTTGGCGGCGGCCATGGTACCCACCCGCATGAGGTCGTCGTAAGCCACCACCTCGGCGCGGATGAAGCCCCGCTCAAAGTCAGAGTGGATCTTGCCCGCGGCCTGGGGAGCCTTGGTGCCCTTGACGATGGTCCAGGCGCGCACCTCCTTGGGGCCTGCGGTCAGGTAGCTGATCAGACCCAACAGGGCGTAGCTGGCGCGGATGAGGCGATCCAGACCCGCCTCCTCAATGCCCATGTCCGAGAGGAACATTTCCTTGTCCTCGCCGTCAAGCTGGGCGATCTCAGCCTCGATCTGGGCGCAGATGGGCATAACGGCGGAATGCTCGCTCTCGGCGAATTCCCTGAGCTTGGCGAAGCTCTCGTTACCCGAAACATCGCCGTTTGCCTCGTCCTCCGAGACATTGGCCACGTAGATCACGGGCTTCATGGTGATGAGGGGCGTATCGTGGAACAGGACACGCTCGTCGTCGGAAAGCTCCACGGTGCGAGCGGACTGACCCTCCTCCAGTGCCTTCATGACCCGCTCGTAGACGGCGATGTCGGCGGCCACGGTCTTGTCGCCCTTGAGGAGCTTACGGGCATTGTTGAGCTTGCGCTCCATGATCTCCATGTCGGCCAGCACCAACTCCATGTTGATGGTCTCCACGTCGCGCAGAGGATCCACCTTACCGTCCACGTGGACGATGTTGGAGTCCTCGAAGCAGCGCACCACGTGCAGGATCGCATCCACCTCGCGGATATGGGAGAGGAACTTATTGCCCAGACCCTCGCCCTGGGAGGCACCGCGGACCAGACCCGCGATGTCCACGAACTCAATGACGGCGGGGGTGTACTTTTCGGGGTTGTGCATCTCGGCCAGCTTGTCCATGCGGGGATCGGGCACCGCCACCACACCAACGTTGGGCTCAATGGTGCAGAAGGGGTAGTTGGCGGATTCCGCGCCCGCGTTGGTCAGGGCGTTGAAGAGAGTGGACTTGCCCACGTTGGGCAGTCCGACGATACCGAGTTTCATATGTGTATAGTCTCCTTGCTTTTTTCGTTCGGGGGTCATGGAAGAGTCCATGAATCGCATATTTCTACATCATAGTATTATAGCATACTCCACCGGATTCTTCAAGAGGTTTAGCGAAAAATCTTTTCAGAAAAGGGAGGGATTCCTACCCCAAGGTCTCTGCCTTGCCTCGTGGAGCGCAGCAGATCACGGAGAGGGGTGATTGGCTTGGGGATTGGCGGTGTGACTCGTGCGGTATTCATGAGGCGTCACCCCCA
>JAZNUO010000374.1:0-8214 GCA_045592305.1 Eubacteriales bacterium
ATATCCCCACCGCGGATATCGAGGCGCTGTCTCCCGAGGTCAAACGGGAGCCCCTTGCCGCTCTGGACGGCGGTGCGGACGGCCTGACCTTCTACCGCGCCATCCTCCGCGATTACGCCCCCCTCGTAAAGCCCGGGGGTCATATCCTTCTGGAGATGGCCTATGACCAGGCAGAGGACCTGAAACGCCTTGCCGCCGAGTACCTGCCGTGCGCCGCGGTGGAGATCCTCCGCGATCTGGGGGGGAATGACCGCGTGACACATATCACCCTTCCCGCGGACCCCGCGTATACTGGCGAAAGTCCACTCGTTTGAAAGGAATCCCATCATGAAAATCACCGTACTGGCAGGCGGCCTGTCCCACGAGCGGGAGGTCTCCCTGTCCTCAGGCTCCCTCATCGCGGGGGCACTCATCCGCAAGGGGCACGAGGTTTGTCTGGTTGACCTGTACACAGGCAAAGCCCCCGACGGCACCGCCCCCCGCTTTACCAGCGATCCCATCGAGCCCTACAAGGTCTCCCGCGCCATCCCCGATTTAGATGCCCTCAAGACCGCCACAGGCCACGGGGAGCGCCGTATCGGCGAGGGGGTTCTCCCCCTTTGCGCTGAGGCCGATGCCGTTTTCATCGCCCTCCACGGCGACGTGGGTGAAAACGGTCAGCTCCAGGCCTGCCTCGATATGGCCTGCATCCCCTACACGGGAAGCGGCTACGCGGGCAGCCTTCTGGCCATGGATAAGGATCTCACCAAGCAGCTCCTGACCCGCGCGGGAGTCCCCACCGCCCCATGGGTGCTCTGCGACCTGACCGAGGGCGTGGAGACCGCCGCTCACCGCATTGAGACCGAGGTAGGCTACCCCGTGGTGGTCAAGCCCTGCTCGGGCGGCTCCTCCGTGGGGGTGTCCATGCCCGAAAACCGCCGTGAGCTCACCGCCGCTATTGAAAAGGCCGCCGCCTACGAGACCGCCCTTCTGGCCGAACGCCGCATCACAGGTCGCGAGCTGACCGTCAGCATTCTGGACGGTGAGGTTCTCCCTCCTGTGGAGATCATTCCCCTCACAGGCTTCTACGATTACGAGAACAAGTATCAGGCAGGCCTCACCACCGAGATCTGCCCCGCGCCCCTCACGGATGAGGAGACCGCCGCCCTGAAAGCCGCCGCCCTGAAGGGCTTCGCCGCCCTCCGCCTCCGCGGCTACTGCCGATTCGACTTCATTCTGGACAGAGACGGCACTCCTTGGTGTCTGGAAGCCAACACCCTCCCCGGCATGACCCCCACCAGCCTCCTCCCCCGGGCCGCCGCCGCCGCGGGCATTGGATACGATGAGCTGTGCGAGAAGATGATCTTGATGGCGGCGAAGCGGTAAATTGGGGTGTCTCCCTCACCTTCCCAAACGTCTCCTTGTTCTCCGTCTCCCTCTGCTCGCCCCCGTCTTGGATTTCGTCCCCCCGCAGCCGAGGTCCCCGCAGTCACAGCAATCCCCGCCGCAGTCGCAGTCGCACCCATCCCCGCCGGAGGCGCAGGCAAGAATGATCAGCACGATGGTCCCCACTCCCATCAGCACACCGAAGGCGGCAAAGGAGGAGAACCGCAGCCAAGGCGATTCCTCGTCGGAGCAGGCCACGTGAAGAGCGACCATCGCGATCAGGGTCCAGAGCAGATCGAAAAAGGCAAAGCTGAACAGCACCTTGCTGTCGCTTCTGACCCAAAATACAATGCTGACCACGGTCAAAGCCACGGTCACAAGACAGACAAGCCCCGTCCAAAGTCCGTATCGCTCAGGCTTTACTTGGATCAGGATGCAGACCAGACCGAACAGCAAAACAGGCACCGCAAAGCCCAAAAAGAGCTCCCCGTGGGTCGGCTCCTTCCCGAGATGCAGATAGTACGCCGTCATGCAAAAGGAAGTGCCCGCCGTGTTGATGAGGATTCCCACAATATAGAGCAGAGACTTCACCCACCCCACCGAGATCACGTCTTGACTCCCGCCCAACAGATGTAGGGGAATGGCGAAAAGCGAAAGCAAGGCTCCGAACACAAGCACGGCTATGGGGGCAAGCTCACCGAAAAACACCTCATACCACGCGGGGATCAGCAAACAGAACAAAAGGGAAGTCAAAATCCCCAAAAGTGGGATCATCCGTCCCCGTACCCGGTAAGCGTCAGCTATTCGCTCCGCCTCCGCGGCGTAGTAGGCCTCCTCCCCGGGGGTGGTTTCCACGAAATGATAACGGTTCTCATTCATATCGGCCATGATAGTCTCCTTTCTCAAAGGCGTGATCGGTTCTCTTGATGATATTATATCACAAAAGGAAAACAAAGTCAACAGATTGGGAGAAAAAATATAAAGAAAAACGAGGCTCATCGGAAGCCCCGTTTTTTTGTGTCAGGCATTACAGATTGTGCTCTGCCTTCCACTCCTCAGCCTTCGCGGCGGAGACACGCTTGATGTCCTCCTTGGCGTGGATGGACTCCGCGCCGCCGTTGAAGTAGAGGAAGAACTTGCCGCCCTCGGTGACGTAGAGAGTCTCCTCGAAGCCGGCGGGATCGCCGAAGCTGCCCTCGGTGTACTGAGCCACGACGGTAGAAGCCTCGGTGTCGTACTCGACCTTGCAAATGATCTTCTTCATAGTAGTTTTTTCCTTTATAAACAGATTTTTTTGACTTGACTATGGATGCTTTCGCACATAGCTTTCGACCGTACAAGTATACCATAGAACCGACGAAAAAACAATAGGCTATTCTCCCAAATATTGTGGAAACGGATTGCGTGCATTAGGAATTTTTCATAATCCAAGCCGTCGCGGGGGCATATACGGGAGAGGACAGGCATAAATATGCTGATAAAACGAATTATCCCAAGAAAAATCCCCGTGATTCTATTGATTTTATAACGGTTCTGTGCTATAATGAAACGGAATACGACAATCCTCGACACCCATCCAAACCCTACGAGCAGGTAGAAACATGAAACTTGACAACATTCGCAATTTCCCGAGCATCGACGCCTACGTCACCGATAAGCTCAACCGCTACAGCCGCGAGGCCCATACCCTCGAGACCCTGTACCGCTATATGTTCGACGAGACCGACAATATCATGACCGAGACCACCGACGGCTACCGCATCCGCAAGACTACCTACGGCGAGGCGAAAGCCGTGATTGAGGCGGCAGCCCCTACCGTACAAGCCGCTCTTTCCAATCTACCCGCGGGTAGCCTCGTGGGTCTGTACGCCCAAAGCAGTCCCGACTTTATCACCATCCTCTGGGCAACATTGAAGTGCGGCTACAATATCCTGCTTCTTAATACCCGCCTGTCCGCTTCGGTTCTGGAGACCGTCATCGCGCGTCACAGCGTCAAGGCGGTGATCTCGGATAGCGCATCCTTTTCCGTACCTACCTTTACGGTAAGCGATCTCACCAAAGCCTCGGAAAGAGCCTTCACCCCCGTCCCCTTCGCCATGGAGATCACCTTCATGTCCTCGGGTACCTCGGAGAACGTCAAGCTCTGTACCTACACGGGGGAGAACTTCTACTACCAGATCTGCGACAGCTTGCAGATCCTCAAAAACTGCCCCGCCATCGGAAATCACTGCGAGGGTCAGCTCAAGCACCTCGTCCTCCTGCCCTTCTGCCACGTATTCGGCTTCATGGCGGTATACCTCTGGTTTGCCTTTTTCAGCCGCACCTTCGTGTTTCCCCGTGACCTGAACCCCGCTACGGTGCAGAACACCGTCAAAAAGCATAAGGTCACTCACATCTTCGCCGTGCCCATGGTCTGGGAAGCGGTGCACAAGGCCGCCATCCGCAAGATACAGGCTAAGGGAGATAAGACCTACCGCAAATTCGGGAAAGCCGTCCGTCTTGTCAACAAGCTGGGAAGGAGCGGAGACTTCATCGCCAAGCGCGCCCTCGGAGAAGTCCGGGAAGGACTGTTCGGAGACAGCATCCGCTTCCTCATCTCGGGCGGCAGCTCCATCTCCACCGAAGCGCTCGCCTTCTTCAACGGCATCGGCTACCACTTAGCCAACGGCTACGGCATGACCGAGCTGGGCATCACCTCGGTGGAGCGTACCTCCAAGCGTAGCCTCCTCAATACCGCCTCCATAGGCGCGCCCTTCGGCATGACCGAATACCGCGTCAGCGAGGACGGCGAGCTACAGGTTCGGGGTAAGACCCGCTCCACCCGCATCGCTATGGGGGATTCTATCACCGAAGCTGACTTCGACGAGTGGTTCGCCACGGGGGATCTCGCCGAGGAAATGGGCGGCCGCTACTATATCAAGGGTCGCCGCGACGATCTCATCGTCGGCCCCGACGGCGAGAACGTCAATCCCGTTCTGGCGGAAGCGACCATCACCGTCAAGGGCGTGGAGCGGGTCTGCCTCCTGCAAAGCGGGAGCGAGATCATCCTGCTGGCCTCGGTGCAGGGAATCTACTCCGCCGAGACCCTCCGCCATATTTACGCCGAGCTGACTGCCGCTCTGGAGCCCGCCAAGCTCTCCCGCGTCGTCCGTCGGGTCCTGCTCACGGATCAGCCCCTGCTGGCCGCAGGTGAGATCAAGCTCAGCCGCAAACGCCTTGCCCGCGCCCTGCAAAGCGGTGAAATACCCACCTTCGACGCAACGGGCATCGACCGCCGCGTGGAGGAAACTCTGTCGGGGTTGGAGGCCGCCGTTCGCGAGTGCTTCGCCGCCGCCCTCGACCGTCCCGCCCACGAGATCGCCCCCGATGCCCATTTCTTCAACGAGCTGGGAGGCACCAGTCTGGAATACTTTGCCCTCCAAGGGGAGATCAGGTCCCGCTTCGGCGTTGAGATTGCCTTCTCCGAGGGCAGCACCCTCTTTACGGTGAGGGACTTTACAAGCTATATTCAAAAACAGTAAGGAGACCGTTATGGTGACGTCTTTGAACAAAAAGTGGAAGGAATTCCTCTTTGCCTTCTCGGGCTTCGGCCCCAACTTTCTCATGGTTCTCATGGGCTCCTATTATTCCGATGCCCTGAACCCCGCCGCGCTGGAGTCGGGTGAGCAGCTTCAGGCCATCATGCCGGGTTTCTGCTTCATCCTTCCCGCGCTGTTCCCCATCCTCTTCGCCCTGGGTAAGGTCTTTGACGGCATCATCGACATCCCCTTCGCCTATATCACTGACACCCTCTCCACCAAATGGGGTCGCCGCCGCCCCGCCATCGCGGTGTGCTTCCTCCCCATGCTGGTGAGCTTCATCCTGTCGTGGATCATGCCCGTACAGGCGGAGTACAGCCTGTTCAATACCCTCTGGGTGTTCTTCTGGAATCTCATCTTCTTCGCCAGCTACACCATGTGCCTCATCGCCTTCTACGGCTCTCTCTCCTCGGTCTGTACCGACGAGCCCCAGAGACTCCGCGTGTCGGGCTATAAGTCCTTCTTCGACACCATCTCCTACTGTCTGGTCTACGCCCTTGTCCCCGTGGTGCTGAAGGGGCTGGAAATGCACATCCATACGCTGGTCTATGCCTGCATCCCCCTCATGCTGACCATGCTCATTCCCCTGTTCCTCATCAAGGAGGGCGAGAAGTACGGCTATCCCGAAAATCAGGGGCTTTCCCCCGAGAAGGTCTCTCTGGGCGAGTCCTTGCGCCTGACCTTCAAAAATCAGATTTTCCGCCGCTGGCTGTTGGTCAACTGCTGTACCTTCTTCGGTATGCAGATGTTCCTCTCGGGCATGAATGGACTCATCATCGGCGGCATGGGCATGAACGGCCTGCAAATGGCGCTCCTCAATACCTGCGCCTTCGCCCCTGTCCCCGTCATGCTCTACCTCTTCAATAAGTCCAAGGCACGTTTCGGCGTGAGAGCTACCTACCGCTCCTGCCTGCTCACCTTCGCCGCAGCCATCATGACCTTCTTCCTTGCCTCTCGCTTCGTGCTGGGTGAGGAGAACTTCACCCTGAAGATCGCCATCGGCGTGGTGGGCGGTCTCTGCGCGAGCTGGTCCATCGGTGCCTTCTTCATGATGCCCTACCTCGCCCCCGCCCAGATCTCCTGGGTGGAAGAGAAGCTGACGGGCAAGAACCACTCCGCCATGTACTTCGCGGGAAACGCCGTGGCCACCTCCATCGTGGGTGCCGTATCGGGCTCTCTGGTCTACGAGTACATCAAGAACCTCTTCATCTCCAAGGAGGTGGGGGGATTCGCGTGGGCATCCGATTCCTTTGAGGCCTACCGCATTCTTCACGGTCTGGATGCCGCCGCCGAGATCACAAAGGTTCAGGCCGCCACGGTCTATAACTTCGGCAACCTCGTCGTCCCCTTCATCGTCTGCCTGACCTGTATCATCGGCTTCTTCCTCGCCGCCAAGCTCCCCCGCGACTTCACCCCCGCCATCCTCGCCCGCCAGTTCAAGGAGTTCGACCCCACCCTGGATATCTCCGAAATGGAGACCGTAGAGGTCAAGGAGGAGAAGGAGGAGATCATCTTCGTGCAGGTGGGTCTGACCGTCCTGTCGGGCTTCATCTTCGGCTTCATCTGGACGGGACTTTTGCTGGGCTCTGTCAAAAAGCTTACGGGTAAGCTCAAAGTCCTCCCTTGGTGGCTTCTCTCCTGCCTCGTCCCCTTCGGGCAGATCATTACGGTCGTAAGGCTCCGCCGCCTCATTCTGGACAAGGCCGCTGAGACAGGGAAGCAGGTAAGGCTCCCCCTCCTGCCCCTCATCCTCCTTTCCTGCGTATTCTTCCTCCTGCCCTTGAATATTGTGACCTTAGCCATCCTCCAGAGCGCTGTCAATCGGCTCAACCGTGAAGCTACCCCTGCCGAGGTGACAGCATGATCGCTCTTTTCCATTGGTTCGTCAAGATCACGGGCTTCATCCCCGAGCGATTGGTTTTCCGTACCAAGGTCTGCTATGAGGACAAGGCGGTACAGTCCCGCCGCATCAAGGGAAAAGCCATCGTGGTCTGTAACCATACCAGCATCTTTGACTTTGCGGCGCTCATGTTCGTTTTTCCGACCCGTACCCTCCGCGCCTTAGCCGCCGAGGTGCTCTACGTAGGCAGACCCGTGCTGGGCACCCTGCTCAAATGCTTCGGTATGATCCGCGTGGATCGGGACACGAAGGATTTCTCCTTCCTGGACAAATGCGCCCGTATTCTGGACAAGGGCGGTGTGGTGGAGATCTACCCCGAAGCCCGCCTCCCCAAGCCCGGGGAGGAACGCCCCCTCCCCTTCAAGCCCTCGGCGGTCTATCTTGCGCTGGAGACCGACACCCCTATCATCCCCGTGTATTCCACGGGTAAGCTCTTTTGTAAGGAGCGCAACCGCGTCATCATCGGCAAGCCCCTGAACCTGCGGGAGCTGGCTGACGAGAGCCTGACTCCCGCCCAAAATATGGAATATCTCACCGAAAAGTTACGAGGTACCGTCATTGAACTCCAAAAACAGCTCGAAGCAAGAATCCAGGAAGAAACCAAGGATCGGAAGTAATTTCTTCTACGATTTCGTCAAGATCACGGGGGCCATCCCCGCCCTCATCTGGATCCGCCCGCGGGTCATCCATATTGGAAAAAAATGTCCCAAGGGAGGTGTCCTCATTTCCTCCAACCATCCCACCTTCGTCGATCCCATCACCATCCTGACGTCCTTTCCATGGCGCCGTCTCCATTGTCTGGTCACAAAGGATCTGTACAAGAACAAGCTCATGACCTTCATGCTCAACCGTATGCACTGCATTCAGGTGGACAAGGACAACTTCAGCATGGTCAGCTTCCACGAGGCGGTGGATCGTCTGAAGGAGGGCAAGGCCGTGGTCATTTTCCCCGAGGGACAGGTCAACCAAGGGGACGGCAGGGAGGTACAGACCTTCAAGTCGGGCGCGATCCTTATGGCGCACCGCGCGAACGCCCCCATCCTTCCCGTGTACATCGTCAAGCGGGAGAAATGGTATCGCGCCCAACGCGTAGTGATCGGCGAGCCCTTCGATGTCAAGACCGCCGTGGGACTCATTCCCTCGGTGGATAAGATGAACGCCGTCTCCGAGCAGCTCAGAGAAAAAGAGCTGGAGCTCAAGCGGTTTTATGAGGAGAAGTATCAGTGAATGCTTCAAATTGCAGTTTATCAGCGTGATAGACTCTATGTACTTTTCTCTCCCTGTCGAGAGAAAAGTACCAAAAGAGCGCCACGCAAGGAAAGTACCCACGGTACTTTCCTTACGGATCCTTTCGCCTGATCTGCGTGCCCA
>JAZNUO010000375.1:0-8188 GCA_045592305.1 Eubacteriales bacterium
CCAAGGATAAAGCCGCTGACCACAAGGATCGCGGGATGGAGAGCGGCCAGCTCACTGCCCAGCTTGTAGCCGATGGGCATGAAGCCAACGGATACTGCGGTCAGGAAGATGACCAGACCAAAGAAGGTGTACGCGATACCCACCGCGATCTGCCCCAGCTTCTTCTTGGGCAGCTTCAGGACGGTGATCTGGAGGATCACGAAAAATACGACGATAAGACCCAAAGCGATGCCGACTTCCTTCAAGGTATGCAGGATTTTTTCCACCAGAGCGAAGCCGAGACCGTTCTCAATGGCGTAATCCGGCACCTGATACGAAAGCTCGCCGTCGGCGGTCGCGCCCAGAAGCATGACCGCCAGAATGGGGCCCACCGAGCACATGGCGATCAGACCGAAGGAGTTCTCCCCCACGTCCTTGCCGCCGATGGTAGCGGCAATACCAACGCCGAGCGCCATGATGAAGGGGACGGTAATGGGACCCGTGGTCACGCCGCCCGAGTCAAAGGCCATGGGCAGAAAGTCTCCGTTCCCCACCGCGACAACCAAAGCCGCGAGGGCGAACAGGATCATGTAAAAATAGAGCAGCATGGAGGACAGGGGCTTATGGAAGACCATTTTGATCACCGAAAGCACCAGAAAGATGCCCACGCCAACACCTACGGCAACGATCAGGAGTGTGCCGTTCAATACGTCCTTGACTTGATTGGCAAGGACTGTCAGATCGGGCTCAGCGACCGTGATGAGCAGACCCATCAGGAAACAGACCGAGATCAGCAGCAGAAGCTTTTTGGACTTGGTCAGACCCGCGCCCGTGTACTCACCCATGGGGGTCATAGCCATGTCGGCACCCATGCTGAAGAGTCCGATACCCAGAATGAGGAATACGGCGGAAACCAGGAATACACCGATCTCCAAACCCGTAAAATGAACGAGGGGGGTCAGATTGAGCAGGCAGAGAATGGCGGCCACGGGCAAGACCGATACAAGCGCCTCCTTGATCTTTTTGAGAAGTGTGGTCATGGAGCCCTCCTATGTTAGGTTTACAACCCTATTATATCATACAGTCGGACGATTGTCAATCGTTGCATTTTCCGAACTTTGACGGTGCGACAAGGATTATTTCGTTATTTCCACAACAATCCCTTACGGGCTCTTGACATTTGTCGAAAAATGTGGTATCATGTGAACAAGATATTTCAAAAGCGAGAGGAGACCGATCATGGCCGCCAAGAAATGCTTCTGTATCCTGTATAATCCCCTGGCCTCCGCCGGAAACGGAGAGGGAAAAGCTCGCAAGCTCATGGATATGTTAAGCGAGGCTTCCGAGGTTCGATTCCAAAGCCTCATTGAGATCGAGGACAAGCGTGAGTTTTTGGATAATCTGGATCCCGACGTCATTCCCATCATCACGGGGGGAGACGGTACGCTCAGCCGTTTCGTGAACAGTCTGAAGGGGAACCCTACCCGCGACATTTATTATTATCCCGCGGGAACAGGAAATGATTTTCTCAACGATCTTGGGAAAACGGGTGATACCGAGCCCTTCCTGCTCAATCCCTATATCATGAATCTTCCCCATATTCACTTCAATGGGGAGACCCATATCTTCATCAACGGCGTGGGGTACGGCATCGACGGTTACGTGTGCGAGGAGGGCGACCGCGTTCGCAAAAAGACGGGGAAACCCATCAATTACACCGCCGCCGCCGTCAAGGGACTCCTTTACGCCTACAAGCAGACCCACGCCACCGTGACCGTGGATGGACAGACCATGGAATTTGACCACGTCTGGATGACCCCCACCATGCTGGGACGGTTCTTCGGCGGCGGCATGATGTGCGCGCCGGGTCAGGACCGTTTGAACGTGGACGGCACAGTCTCCCTCATGGTCATGCGGTGCAGATCCAAGCTCCGCACGCTGCTTCTCTTCCCTTCCATTTTCAAGGGCAATCACGTTAAGATCACCAAGATCGTCAGTGTGTTCAAGGGACACGAAATGCACGTGAAATTCGACCGTCCCACCGCCCTTCAGATCGACGGTGAGGTCTTTTCCGGCGTTACCGAATATACCGTCACGACCGCCAAGGCCGAGCGGTGGAAAAACGTTGAGACCGCGGAAAAAACGGTCACGGTGTGATCCACGGGTTTGGGTTTAGCGGTAAGACACAAAGATACGAGATACAAGATATGCAAAAAACCATACAGTATCGCTCGTTTTTCTATCTTGTATCTTGTATCGGCCGAGCTTGCTCGGCGCGTATCTTGTATCTCACTGCTGGGCTGTGCTCAGCGATAAACCCCAATTTTAAATATTGACTGAATAGTTATTCCCGTCATTCCCGCTCCGACTAATTTTGAAACAGAACCGCCAAGCGCGTTTCAGGAGGTATGCAACATGAAGAAAAACACGACAGGCAAATTCCTTATTGGCTCCTGGGTTTCCTTCTACCCCTTTGAGATCGACAGCTACGAGTACCAGCTCGACCGGATGAAGGAAGCGGGACTCAACTTCAACATCTTCCCCGCGGTATTCGGCAGCGGTATGCATAACGCCGAGCTGTGGGCGGACGTAGAGAAGCAATACGAGGCTCGGGATATGTACTACTGCATGAACGGCGGACTGAATGAGGATATGATGAGGGAAGGCGTTCAGTACGCCAAGGGCAAGCCTCGCTGCATCGGCTATCACCTCATCGACGAGCCCGGCGGGGCCGCTCTGCCCCGTGTGGGTGAGTTCTGCCGCGCATACCGTGAGGCCGACGGAAAGCGTTATCCTTTCGTCAACCTTTTCCCCAGCTACGTAGGAAACGCCGTTATGGAGGGCGACTACTATGAATATTGCTCTCGCTTCGTCAAGGAGGCGGGGGAGGAGAATATTGAGTATCTGTCCCACGATTTCTATCCCTTCCACCTGAACGGCACCGCCCTGTCCATCTTCTCGGACATGGAGGTCATTCGCCGCGTGGCCTTTGAAAACGGCCGTCTCCGTACCCATGCCTTCCCCCAGTCCACCGCTTGGATGGGCACCCGTATGCCCAATATTGATGAGATGAGATGGAACGTCTACGCCTATCTGGCTTATGGCTTCAAGGCTCTTTCCTGGTTCAATCTGGTGTGCCCGGGCAAGTCCGACACGGAGGGCGAGTGCTTCCGCGAGTCGGTGATCTACCGCGACGGTCAGATCCACGACAAGCAGCTCTGGGCGGACTTCGGCAAGCTCAACGCCGAGGTGCACGCGCTGGGCAATACACTCATGAAGCTGGATACGGTGCACGCTTACCACACGAAGGACGGCATCGCGGGGGTGGAGCTTCTTCCCGAGGACTGGATGATTACCCCCGTGGGCGATGCCGATTTCGTCATCAGCCACATGGTCACTGCCAAGGGCGACGAGACCTATATCATGCTTTTCAACAAGTCCTGGGAGGATCCCGTCACCGCTGCCTTCGCGGTCTCCCCCTACAGCGGCATTCAGTCCCTGACCTACGTCAGCCCTTGGGGCGGCAACGAGTATCCCGTCAGTCTCACTGACGGAGCCTTTACCGAGACCTTCCGCCCGGGCGAGGGTAAGCTTTTCAAGCTGAATGGCAATCTGACCCGAAAGGTTCTCCCCATTCAGCGCAATCCCGCCCGCCTGATTCTGGAAACCCCCGAGCCTGCCGAGCTTGTGGGTCTGGACGTTACCTTCTCCTCCGATACCGACATGAAGGCCTCTACTCTCCAGATCACCACCAACAAGCGTTTCCCCGAGGAAAAGACCCTGATCCTTACCTTCGACCACGATCCCACTGACAAGAACGGCACCGACAAGGGTACAGCCATATTCCCCCAAAACGGTAAGGTGCGGTTCGCCCCCTATATGGGCAAGCACATCCGTTTCACGGTTCACGATGAGGCTTCCTGGTACAACTACGGCTATGCCGAGCTTCGCGTTCGCTTTGCGGGGGAGCCCGAGCTTGCCTCTGACCCCGTTGAGGGTGTGGGCGAGACGGTTCTGTACACCGACGTGGACTTTACCGCTCTGGACGAGGCTATTGCCGCCTTTGGGAGGCTGAAGGAGACCAACTATACCGCCGAATCCTGGCGCGCCGCCGCGAATTACTACCGCGCCGCTCTGGATATGAAGGACGGTCATTATCCCCAGAACGCCGTGACTGTGGCCGCTTGGAAGCTCATGGACAGCATCCGCGAGTTGCAGCCCGTGACCGACAACCGTGCTCCCGCCGAAAACAAGACCCTCCACGTGGACAAGGGCATTGTTGCCGCCGCTGTGGCCACGCTGGCCGGAGCCGTAACGGGTGCCGTTGTCGGTATCATCGCCTCCATCAAGAAAAAGAAGTGATCCCCCCTCCTCCTTTGATCCTTCCGTTAACTACGGAAATTTCCCCTCATACATAATGAAAACTCCCTGCCACTTGCCTGTGACAGGGAGTTCTTTATTGCTTTCGGTTTCTTCGGACGGATCAGACCAGACCCTGAGCCAGCATAGCGTCGGCAACCTTCTCAAAGCCCGCGATGTTGGCGCCCGCGACAAGATCACCCTCCATGCCGTACTTCTTGGCAGCGGCGACCGAGTTGTTGAAGATGTCGGACATGATCTGGTGGAGCTTAGCGTCCACCTCCTCGGCGGTCCAGGAGTAGCGCATGGAGTTCTGGCTCATCTCCAGACCCGAGACGGCCACGCCGCCCGCGTTGACGGCCTTGGAGGGCGCGATCACCAGACCGTTCTCCTTGAGGTACTCGAAGGCCTCAGCTGTGGTAGGCATATTGGAGACCTCCACGTAATACTTAACGCCGTTTGCCACAATGTTCTTGGCATCCTCGATACCCACCTCGTTCTGGGTAGCGCAGGGCATGACCACGTCAACCTTCTGCTCCCAAGGACGCTTGCCGGCGAAGAACTGCACACCGAACTTATCGGCGTAATCCTGCACCTTATCGCGCCCCGAAGCGCGCATCTCCAGCATGAAGTCGATCTTCTCGTCGGTGCTGATACCGTCGGGATCGTAGACGTAGCCGTCGGGACCCGAGATGGTGACGACCTTACCGCCCAGCTCAGTGACCTTCTTGACAGTACCCCAAGCCACGTTACCGAAGCCCGAGACGGCGAAGGTCTTGCCTTCAATGCTCTCGCCCAGATACTTCAGCATCTCCACGGTGTAGTAGACCGCGCCAAAGCCGGTTGCCTCGGGGCGGATAAGAGAACCGCCGAACGCGCGACCCTTTCCGGTCAGCACGCCCTCGTAGCGATTGACCAGTCTCTTGTACTGACCGAACATATAGGCAACCTCGCGGGCACCCACACCCAGATCACCCGCGGGAACGTCGGTATCGGGGCCGATATGGCGGAACAGCTCGGTCATGAAGGACTGGCAGAAGGCCATGATCTCACGGTCGGAGCGGCCGCGGGGATCGAAGTCGGAGCCACCCTTACCGCCGCCCATGGGGAGACCGGTCAGGGAGTTCTTGAAGGTCTGCTCGAAGCCCAAAAACTTGATGATGGAAAGGTTCACCGAAGGATGGAAGCGCAATCCACCCTTGTAGGGACCGATGGCACTGTTGAACTGGACGCGATAGCCCATATTGACCTGGGCCTGACCCTTGTCGTCTACCCACGGAACGCGGAACATCACAATGCGCTCGGGCATGGTCATACGCTCCAGCAGGGCCTCACGGCGGTACTTGGCCTCGTTGGCATCCACCACGGGACGCAGGGAGTCGAGGACTTCCTTGACGGTCTGGTGGAACTCGGGCTGCCCGGGGTTCTGGGCAATGACTTTGTCGATAATCTCATCAACGTAGGACATGGTTGTATCTCCTTTTATGTATGGAATCCGGCTCACCGAAAGGGTGTCCGTTGGGTGAAGCAGAGCTCGCGTATTCCCGCGAAGCCATCTCATCCTATGTGCTACATTATACACCATTCTTCGCAGAAATGCAAGTGTTTTTTTAAAATTTGCAAGAATTATTTTTGAAAATTTCATTTTGAATGCCGCCATCGGGCTTCTTTTTTGGTTTTATCGATGAGAATTGAAAGTTTGCGGTTGGATTCTGCCAAGGCTTGACCCGGAATATTGCCAAACAAATTTGTTTTTTTCAAAATTACTCTTGCAACGCGGTGGGATTTGTGCTATAATACAAGGTAGCAATTTATTTTTAAAGGAAGATTTCGCCATGTCCCTTACCGATTCTGTCACCGCCTCATCAGTCATCCGTGTTTCTCTCCCCGCCCGTTCGCCCTTTGGGTACGATATTCCCATCGGCCGCGAGCTTCGTCATCGCGCGGGGGAGATGATCGCAGCCATTCATAAGCCCTGTCGGGTTCTTCTCCTCACCGACGATACGGTGGAGGGGTTGTATGCCGACGAGGTAAGTGCTTCTCTTTCGGAGGCGGGCTTTTCGGTGGTTCGTCACGTCATTCCCCACGGGGAGGCCTCCAAGTCGGCCGTGAGCCTCATCGCCCTTCTGGAAAGGATGGCCACCGAGCGTCTGACCCGATCTGATCTCCTTGTCGCTCTTGGCGGAGGTGTTGTGGGCGATCTTGGCGGCTTCGCCTCGGCGGTGTATCAGCGCGGGATCCCCTTCGTGCAGATCCCGACCACCCTGCTGGCCATGGTAGACGCTTCGGTGGGCGGTAAGACCGCCATCGACCTCGAGGCGGGCAAGAATCTGGCGGGGGCGTTCCATCAGCCCTCTCTGGTGATCTGCGACGCGGACTGCCTGCATACCCTTCCCGCCGAGATCTTTGCTGACGGTATGGCCGAGGTTATCAAGTACGCCTTTATCAGCGATAAGCCGCTTTTTGACGCTCTCCGAGATAACGGAACCGCAAGCATGGAGGAGATCATCCGCCTGTGCGTGGAGGACAAGCGAGCGTTGGTGGAGGCGGACGAGACCGACAAGGGCGCGCGGCAGCTCCTGAATCTGGGGCACACCGTGGGTCACGCCATCGAGGCCTGCTCGGAGTTCGCCATCTCGCACGGAAGCGCGGTGGCTATGGGCATGGTCATCATCACCCGCGCGGCCGTGAAGATGGGTGTCTCCGAGTCCGAGACTCTGACCGCTCTGATCGACCTTCTGCGCAAGTACGGTCTGCCCACCGAATGTCCCTTTACCGCCGAGCAGCTTTACGCCGCGGCTCTGTCCGACAAGAAGCGGGCGGGGGGTACCATCACTCTGGTGGTTCCCTACGGCGTGGCGGATTCCCGTTTGGTGACCGTCCCTGTAGACGCGCTGGAGGGATACATCCGCGCGGGACTTGCTGTGGATTGAGGTTTTAGTATGGAAAAAATTTTGAATCTGCCCCGCTTGCACGGCGCGGTTCGCGCTCCCGCTTCCAAGTCGGAGGCGCATCGCGCTTTGATCGTGGCGGCCTTGGCGGGTCTGTACGGAGCCGATGGCGGTGTCCGTCGGGTGCGCTGTACCGATCTGAATCAGGATATTGAGGCGACCGTTCGGTGTCTTACGGCTCTCGGAGCGGATATCCGACGGGAGGGCGAGGACTTTCTGGTCACGCCCATCTCCGCGATCCCCGAAAACCCCGTATTGGACTGCGGTGAGTCAGGGTCTACCCTGCGGTTTCTGCTTCCCGTATGCTGCGCCTTAGGCAGCGTTTCGGGCGCGCCCGAGGGCTTTACCGTATCCCTTGTGGGTCACGGGCGATTGCCCGAAAGACCCCTGTCCCCTCTGTACGAGGAGCTGGTGACTCACGGAGCCATTCTGTCCCCCATGGGGTCGAATCCTCTTGTGATACGGGGACGGCTGACAGCGGGAGAATACACCGTGGACGGCGGAGTCTCCTCCCAGTTCATCAGCGGTCTGCTCTTCGCGCTTCCTCTTCTGGGTGGAGACAGCACCCTGACCGTGACGGGGAGGATCGAGTCGGTTCCCTATATTGGAATGACCACCGACGCGATTGCCTCCGTGACGGGAGCGATCGGGGGAGAGCTTCCCGACTACACGGTGACGGGGCGGGACGCTGACCCCGTGATAACTACCGAGCAGAACACCTCTCTTGTGGGCGGTGACTGGTCGGGGGCGGCGTTCTTCCTGACGGCGGGGGTTCTCAGCCGCGAGGGCTCCTCGGTCACCTTGACGGGGCTTGATCCCCATTCACGGCAAGAGGACAAGACCATTGTGGAGGTTTTGCGCCGCATGGGCGGTCAGATCGTGGAGACGGGGGGCGGGGA
>JAZNUO010000376.1:0-1762 GCA_045592305.1 Eubacteriales bacterium
ATGGCTGCCCATTCCTGCCGAAACGCCAGAACAAACCGAAATCAAAATTCTCTCCTCCTCCGGGCAGAATCCTTTTATCTCCAATGCCCAGCAGCGTACCATCTGCTTTGATGCCACCTATGAAGCCGGACAGCGCTTCAGCGTGGACAGCAGCTTTGTCAACCGGGCATATTACAAGGAGCTGAAGCCCGAGCTGGTATCGGCCGATCAACCCGATTTTTATACCCAGGAGGATTATCCCCATATCCGCTTTACCCCCTTCATCAAAGCCCTCGCCAAGCAGATCGCGGGGAACGAGACCGACCCCCTCCGTCTTGCCCGCCGCGTGTATGACTACGTCTGCGAGCGTATCCGCTACTCCTACGTTCGGGATTATCTCCTCATTGAGAACATCCCCGAGTTCGTTCTCATGAACGGCTACGGCGACTGCGGCACCATGGCGCTGGCCTTCATCACCCTCTGCCGCGCGCTGGGTATCCCCGCTAAGTGGCAGTCAGGCTCGTCCTGCTACCCCGAGGCCATCGGCAGCCACGATTGGGCCATGTTCTATATCGCCCCCTACGGCTGGCTCTACTGCGACCCCTCCTACGGCGAGGCTGCGGCCAGAGCGGGGGATGAGGTGCGCCGCGACCATTACTTCGCTAATCTCGACCCCTACCGTCTTGTCGCCTCGAACCAATTCCAGCAGCCCCTCACCCCCGACAAGACCTTCTGCCGCATGGATCCCTACGATAACCAAAGCGGAGAAGCCGAGTACAGCGACGAAAATATCTTCTTCGACGACCACCAAAGCGGCAGACGGGTCTTGTTTGCCGAGGAGATCGAGTAGCCCATTTTCATTACGAATTACGAATTGCGAATTCCAAATTCACGAAAGGAACCCACATGATCAACCAGCCCTCCGCCGCCCCCATCCGCATTACCATGATCTCGGAGCGTTACGAGGTCGCGGCCTCCCTCTTTGATTCGGTCTACGGGGACCTCGCCGATCAGGTCGGTCAGCCCCCCCAGCCCGTCTCCTCCGCCGAGGAGCTGCTCATGGGCATCTTCGCGGATGATCTGTCGGATGACCCAAGCCCCGCGTACTTCGTCAAGCCCGCTGACCCCGCCGTCACCCGCGCCAAGACCACGGGGGAGGAGACCGATGCCATCGAGAAGATCGAGCTGATCACCGAGGGGATTCTGACGGTCGTCCCTGACGAGAGCTTTACCGAAAGCCCCTCCTATACCGTTTCGGTCAGCTACGACGAGACCGAGCTGACGGGCATGGAGGGTGCGCGCTCCACCGTCACCTACCGCACAGCCGACCGCGGCCTTGTGACCATGATCCGTTCGGGCATGGTTTCCACCGCCATGACCTTCAAGGCTCACCACAGAGCCATCTGCACCTACGATACCCCCTATATGCCCTTCACCATCGGCATCCACGCCCTGACCGTGGACAACCGTCTGGACACCGAGGGCATCCTCAAGCTGGACTACATCATCGAGATCCGCGGCGCGAGAGCCGAGCGGTGCGAGATGACCATGAAGCTTCAAGAAGAGAAAAACCTCTGAATCTATCAAGAACAACCACTCGGGTATCGCCCGGTCACGAAAGGAACACAGCCATGATAACCAGACTCACCGCCCTTCTGCTCCTCGCCACCCTCCTGCTCACCGCCGCGGGCTGTACGGCGGCACAAACACCCGCCGATACTTACCCCGAATCTGATACCGCGGAGGAGATCACCCCCCCCGCCGACACCCAACCCGAAACCGA
>JAZNUO010000377.1:0-2420 GCA_045592305.1 Eubacteriales bacterium
TGATCTACGTGCGGGATTGCAGTCTGGACAGCGCGGGCAACTACCTGAAGGGGGATACCATTCGCGTCTGGGGACAGAACGCGGGCGAAAAGTGCATCTACCCCGAGGGACAGTCGCCTCAGTCCCATCCCTGCCTCAACATGGCCTATTCCCGGCGCATTGGCGGGTAAGCCTCGCATAAAAACCTTCGTTCCGTGGCACACTACCCCCAAAAAAGGGAAGTGAACCGCCATGAACATGACCAAGGAAACCTACAAAAAATACGCCGACGCCCGCGCCCCCAAATCCCCCCTGCTGAAGGACTGCGCCCGCGCCTTCCTCGTGGGGGGCTTGATCTGCTGTGCGGGGCAAGCCCTGACCGACGCTTATACCAAGCTCTGCCACCTCCCCAAGGAGGACGCGGGGACCCTCACCGCCGCCACCCTTGTGCTGGTGGCCGCCATCCTCACGGGACTGGGGGTCTTTGACCGCATCGCCAAGTTCGCGGGGGCGGGGACCCTGGTGCCCATCACGGGCTTTTCCAACGCCGTGGTGTCTCCCGCCATCGACAGCCATTCCGAGGGTCTGATCCTCGGCGTGGGCGCCAAGATCTTCACCGTGGCGGGACCCGTCCTGCTCTACGGAACCCTGGCGGGGACGGCGTACGGCGTGGTGTATTGGATCGCAAGTCAATTTTAAGATACAAAGATACAAGATACAAAGATACAAGATAAGGGTTGCCCGTTTCCATATCTTGTATCTTTCTCATAATTCATACATACGAAAGGAATTTCACCATGGGCAAGCATTATCTCGTCAACGACTCTCTCTTCTACGCCGACAACCCCTACGTAGCGAAAAATCCCTTTCTGACCATGGAGGTGGAGGACAAGCCTCTGCCTACCTACGCCGAGGCAAGGGACCGACTCCCCCGCCCCATCTGGCCGGGGCACGAGGACGTGCTCGCCTGCTACGATAAGACGTGGGAGATCGCCTTCCGCAACCTCCGCAAGCCCAATGCCGCGGGGGGCTTCGTGTCCAACTTCATCGACACCGCCTTCAACGGCTACCTGTTCATGTGGGATTCCTCCTTCATCGTCATGTTCGGTCGATACGGCTCCCACGTGTTCAACTTCCAGAAGACCCTGGACAACCTCTACTCCCACCAGCACAAGGACGGCTTCATCTGCCGCGAGATCTGCGAGGATGAGCCGGGCGAGCAGTTCCAAAGAGACGATCCCTCCTCCACGGGTCCCAACATCATGCCCTGGAGCGAGTGGGAATACTACCAGCTCACGGGGGACAAGGATCGGCTGGAAAGAATATTCTATCCCCTCTTGGCCTACCATAAGTGGCTCCGGCTCAACCGCACCTGGCGTGACGGTGCCTACTGGTCCACGGGTCTGGCCTGCGGCATGGACAACCAGCCCCGCGTGGAGAAGCACTACTGCGAGCACCAGTCCCACGGCCACAGCATCTGGGTGGACGCCTGTATCCAGATGGTCATGAGCGGCAAGGTGCTCATCGAGATGGGCAAGATCCTCCACCACGAGGAGGATACCGCGTGGCTTTCCGAGGAGGTGGAGATGCTCACTACCCTCATCAACGACAAGCTCTGGAGCGAGGAGGAGGCCTTCTACTTCGATATGTGGCGGAGCGGGCTGTCGGGGGTGAAATCCATCGGCGCGTACTGGTCTCTCTTGGCCGACATCGTCCCCGCCGAGAGACTTCCTCGGTTTATCGCTCACTTGGAGAACCCCAAGGAGTTCAAGCGCCCCCACAGAGTCCCCACCCTCTCCGCCGATCATCCCGACTACCACGAGGACGGCGGCTACTGGAAGGGATCGGTCTGGGCACCCACCAACTACATGCTGCTCAAGGGTCTCGACCGCGTCGGCTACCACGCCCTCGCCCACGAGATCGCCTGCAACCATCTGGACAACGCTGTCAAGGTTTTCAACACCACCGGCACGGTCTGGGAAAACTACTCCCCCGAGCATGTCAGTCCCGGCGACCCCGCCCGCCCCGATTTCGTGGGCTGGACGGGACTCATCCCCATCGCGGTGCTCATCGAGTACGTCTTCGGCATCAAGGCCGACGCGAAGAATGATGAGATCGTGTGGAGAGTGAACCTCACCGAAAAGCACGGCATTGAGCGGTACCCCTTCGGCGGGAAATTTGTCGATCTCTGCTGTGAGGCGAGGGAGAATACAGCCGCCGAGCCTGCTGTCACCGTCAAATGCGATTCCCCCGTCCGTGTCAGAGTGATCTGGGAGGGTGGGGAGAAGGTTATCGGATAAGGCTTTTCTGCCGTAGGGGAGGGGGGTCCCCTCCCGCTATCCCTCAAAATATTTCCGTTCCTGTTTGTTTCAAAAGTTCTCGGGAGGGGAGACCCCTCCCCTACGATCATATATTTTACGTCTCTACTACCGAAAGGAGAA
>JAZNUO010000378.1:0-4354 GCA_045592305.1 Eubacteriales bacterium
GTAGTTGGAGAGGGTCTGCTTGCGTATGTAGGTATCGGGGACCATATCCACGAAGGACTTGGAGACCTCAATGTAGTAGCCGAATACCTTGTTGTAGCCCACCTTGAGGGTCTTGATGCCCGTGCGCTCCTTCTCCTCGGCGGCCACCCGCTCCACCCAGCCCTGACCGTCGGTCATGATACTGCGGAGGCGGTCCACCTCGGGGTCGTAGCCGTCGGCGATCATACCGCCCTCGCGGACGGTAAAGGGAGGCTCCTCGCAGATGGCGCGGTTAATCTCGGCGCAGATATCTTCGAGGGTATCCAGCTCCCGCCAGATACGGGAAAGCTCCTCGGAGGTGGACTCCTCCAGAAGCCGCTTCAGCTCGGGGAGGACGGCGGCGGTGCTCGATACGGCGCGAAGGTCTTTGGCGTTGGCGGTGCCGTAGACGATCTTGGTGACAAGGCGTTCCAGGTCAAGAACGTGGGACAGAAGCTCCCCGATCTCCTCCCGCTTCATGAAGCTGCCGTACAGCTCCTCCACGGCCCCTTGACGGCGCAGGATGTGGGCGGGGGACAGGAGGGGATGCTCCACCCACTGGCGGAGCATCCGTGCGCCGGGGGAGGTCTTGGTGCGGTCCAGCACCCAGAGCAGAGAGCCCTTCTTCTCCTTGGTGCGCATGGTCTCGGTCAGCTCTAAATTGCGGCGGGTGTTAACGTCCAGCTCCAGATACTGTCCCTCGCTGAAAACCTGTAGCTCCTTGATGTAGGAAATGTCGGACTTCTGGGTCTCGATGAGATAGTCCAGAAGAGCACCCACCGAGCAGACAATGGCGCGGTTTTGCAGGATGTCCTCGCGGAGATTGTCACCGAACTGGGCAGCCACCAGCTCGCGGCAGGTGTCGGGATCGTAGCGGTGGTTCTGGTTATCGTTCAGCATGGCCCCCTTGGCGTTCAGAAAGTCGGCGGCCTCGGGGAAACGGGACTTACCCAGATTGGAAATGACCTCGCGGGGGGCGTAGGTGCCCAGCTCGTTGATGAGGTGCTGATCCGCCTCGGAGCCGTCCAGCACCGTGGCGCAGACCTGCGCCGTGGAGATGTCGGCGAAGCAGAGACCGTACTCGTTACCCGTAACGTAGAGGGAGCAGATGTAGTTGTTCCGCTGCTCGGGGAGCAGGGTGGATTCGATCACTGTACCGGGAGTCACCACGCGGATGACCTCGCGGCGCACCAGCCCCTTGGCGGTGGCGGGATCCTCCACCTGCTCGCAGATGGCCACCTTGTAGCCTCGCTCGATGAGGCGGCCGATGTAGGTATCCGCCGCGTGGAAGGGGACTCCGCACATGGGGGCGCGCTCGGCCTCCCCGCAGTCTCTGCCCGTCAGGGTCAGCTCCAGCACGCGGGAGGCGGTGATAGCGTCGTCAAAGAACATCTCGTAGAAATCCCCGAGACGGTAGAAAAGCAGAAAGTCCTTGTATTGCTCCTTGATCTCAAAATACTGCTCCATCATGGGAGTCATGGCGGTGTACCTCTTTCTCAAACAAATACTCTAAGTCATCTATAGCCTCCCCCTTTGGGGGAGGTGGCACGCCCTTCGGGCGTGACGGAGAGGGCAAACGGCGAAAGAACGCCCTCTCACCCGCTTCGCGGGAGCTGTCTCGCTTCGGCTCGGTCACGACACGGCTCTGACTGCCACCGGCAGTCATTCACTACCGTGTCGCCGCTTCGCTACCCATAGGGGGAGCCTTGGGTTGTGTCAAATCAATGACAGCCTCCGCAGGTAGAGCAATCGTGGGTGCAATTGCTGGGCATCTCACCCGTAATGGCGAAGGTGATGGTGTTGTTGACAGCGTTCATCAACTCGTTGACGGCCTCCTGCGCCTCCATCAGCTCCACGTACACGGGGGCGGCCATGATCTGATCGTACAGCTCATTGATACGGTTCTGGATGGACTCCATGAGCCGGGGGTCGAAGTCCTCGGCGGAGGCGACCTGCTGGATGGCCTTCTGCTGGACGTCGTACTCGGTCATGAGCTGCTTGAGGGTGGGATCCTCCTCGTAGGCCTTGCGGGCGGCATCCATGCGGACGAGGCGGGCATCCTGCTTGAGGGCTTTGCCGAGGGTGATGGCAAGCTCGAATACGTTCTGGTTGTTGGTGTTTTCCATGGTGGTTTCTCCTGTTATTTAGTATTGTTTTTTATATGGTTAGTGTTCCCCGTTGGTTGGGGGTGTATGTCAGAGGTTGTTTTGGGGCAGAGGGCAGGAACCATCTCAGACGCCGAGGTTTCTCGCCCCCTGCCACTGAGGACGTTCTCGGTGTGTTTTTGGTTTCTGTTGCCCCATCCCCCACGCTCCTTGGCTTTGCCTTGCGGGAAATTCAGATTGATCTCCGGGCTGTGCTTGCGGGGGGAAATATTGTGGGAATTACTCCGCGATTTCACCCCACAAAGCGAAGGCCTCGGTGCGGTCGATGCGAACGCTCACGAATTTCCCCGTCATGTCGGGAGTCCCTTGGAAGAACACGATCTTTCCGCCCTCGGTGCGGCCGCTGTAGACGGCGGGGTTGGATTTGCTGACTCCGTCGCAAAGGACGCGGACCGTCTGCCCCTCCATGGGGAGATTCTTCTCGGCGACGATGGCGTTCTGGGTGGCCAGCAGGCGGTCGAAGCGGGTGCCCTTCACTACGTCGGGGACCTGCTCCATCTCCGCGGCGGGAGTACCCTTGCGGGGGGAGTAGATGAAGGAGTAGAGCATATCGAAGCGCACGGTTTCCAGAGCCTTCAGGGTGTCCCCAAACTCCTCCTCGGTCTCCCCGGGAAAGCCCACGATGATGTCCGAAGTGATGACCGCGTCGGGCATTTTCTCCCGCATATAGGTGACGGTGTCCAGATACCTCGCCATATCGTAGTGGCGGTTCATAGCCCCCAGTACTCGATCATTTCCCGACTGCAAGGGCAGATGGAAGCGGCGGGCGATGTGCTTCCCTCTCGCCATAACGTCGATAAGCTTATGGCTGGCATCCTTGGGATGACTGGTCATGAAGGACAGCCAAAAGTCCCCCTCGATGGCATCCAGCTCGGCCACCAGATCGGCGAAATCGCAATCAGAACCCTTGCCGTAGGAGTTGACGTTCTGACCCAGCAGGGTGATCTCCTTGTAGCCCGCCTCGACCAGCTCTCTGACCTCGCGGACAATGTCCTCCCGAGCACGGCTCCGCTCGCGGCCTCTACAGTAGGGCACGATGCAGTAGGAGCAGAAGTTATTGCAGCCATACATGATGGACACCCACGCGCGGTAGCCCGACTCGCGGCGGATGGGCGCGCCCTCGGCCACGGTTCTCACGAAGTCCTCCTCGCTCTCGGCGGTGATGAAACGGCGCTTTTGAGTGAGGGTATCCCACAGAACCTTGGGAAAATGGTGGAGGGAGGCGGTGCCCAGGGTGAAGGTGACGTAGGGATACTTCATCTTCAGCTCCTCGCGGCGGTGCTCCTGGGCGGTCATGCAGCCGCAGACACCGATGATGAGGTCGGGATTTCTCGCGCGGATGTGCTTGTACTGACCGATGATGGAGAGCGCCTTCTTCTCGGCGTGCTCACGGATGGCGCAGGTGTTGACCATGATGAGGTCGGCATCCTCGGGCGTGGCGGTGATCTCGTAGCCCATCTCCTCGGCCATACCCGCGATCTTTTCGCTGTCGGCCTCGTTCTGCTGACAGCCGAAGGTCAGGACGAAGCATTTACGCGGACTTCCCGTCTCGGCGGTGTGGGTCTCGTTCCACGCGCGGACACGGGACGTGTAGTCCTTGCGCTCGGCGAGGCTGATGGGGGGGAGTATATTCTTTGTTGCCATAGCGGCTCCTTTGCAAAAAACAGTCTTCTTTATATTATACCGCATTTTTTTGAAAATGTCAAGACGAGAGGGCGGGGATTGCGAAAAAACAAATATTTTCAAAAAATGTGGCTTTCCCCCTTTATTTCCGCGGAATTTTATGGTATAATAGGCTTGGATATACACATAGCCGATTGCAAAATGCTTCAAATGGGGGTTTATAGAAGGGTTTTGCCTATGTACTTTTCTTTCCGTGGCGAAAGAAAAGTACATAGAGTCTATCGCGCCGATAAACCCCAATTTGAACATTTCGCAAACGCCAACCATACATTCGCAAGGAGGCAATCGCCATGCAAGAGACATATTCCATTCCCCTTTCGGCTCTCTGTGAGGAATTCAGTCTAGAAAAGGTCTACGTTCCCGACCATTTCGAGAGCATCATGGTCACTACCCCCGAGATCAGCCGTCCCGGTCTGGCTCTGGCAGGGTTCTTTGAAATCTTTGAAGCCTCCCGTATCCAGATCATCGGGTACGCCGAGCATCGCTTT
>JAZNUO010000379.1:0-1656 GCA_045592305.1 Eubacteriales bacterium
CAAAAAGGTATTATTTATCAATGTTTTTTAAGATTTTTGGAGATTCCAAAGAACCTTTTGCAAAAGGTTCTTTGGTGGGGTGCAGGGGTGAAACCCCTGCCGACAAACCCAAATTTGAAGGTCGGCTGAACGGTTACGTGAACAAATATGACCGAAGCCCTTGACAAACGGGGGATTTTGTACTATAATGGAGATACCCCAATATATGAAAGGAAGTATCACCTATGAACAAGCTTTTCCGCGCGCTCCTGATTCTTCTCGCGCTTGTCCTTTGCGCTATGCCTCTGGTCGCCTGCGATAAGCAGCCCGCCGAGGTTCCCGGCGAGTCTGATGCAGCCGACAATACTCCCAAGGTTCCCAACGTGGCTACCGACATTCCCGAGGATGACTTCGCCGATAAGGAGATCGTCCGCTATCCCAGCACCGACAACAAGTATTATATGGTATTCAATCAGCTTACCGCTCCCGTGGGTGATCTGGTTGGCGTTTCTCTCTGCTACTACGCCGCTGACGGCACCCTTCTGGATAGCATCGAGTTCTACTACCAGAACGGCGGCAGAGACTGCGTTTTCGAAGATTTCCATGAGGTGTACTGGGTCAGCGACGGCAGCGCCATTGTGGTTGTCAACGACTCCGCCAAGACCCGCTTCACCCTGAAGGATAAGAGATAATCTATCCCCCCGAAGGGATGTCCCGCCACCGCGAGGCATCCCTTTTTGTGACCGAAAAGGAATCCGTTCCCAAAACGAAACAGGGAAATTCAGAAAAAATTCCCGAAGCCTATTGACAAAGCCCCCCGAATGTGCTATAATACTCCCATCAAAACCAAAGACGAAGAGTAGTAGCAGAGCATCACCCGATCATAGAGAGCCGCAGACGGTGGAAAAGCGGCGCGGACGCTGTGTGAATGGACTTCCGAGGGCAGAGCGAAACCCATGGGGAGTAGCGACTGACGGGGCGCGCGCCCGTTATCCAAGCGCGGCATATAGGCGTATGCGGAGAGAGGAGACCGCCAGGTCTCAAGTTGGGTGGCACCGCGGATTCATGAGAATTCGTCCCGAAGCAAAGATTATCTTTGTTCGGGGCTTTTTGTTTGGCTCCAAAGGGAGGCAGTATGTATCGATTCCGCATGAGCGGCAGGCGATGGTGACTCTGACCCCAAGCCGGATTCCGTCCATACATCAGACACAATGAAAAGGAGATATATACCCATGAGCGCACAGAATATGAAGAAAGAGATCCCCTATAAGATCTATATCAGCGAAAACGATATGCCGCGGGCATGGTACAACCTCCGCGCCGACATGAAAAATAAGCCCGCCCCCCTGCTCAACCCCGAGACCCGTGAGCCCATGTCCTATGAGGAACTGCGCCCCGTGTTCTGCGACGAGCTCATCAAGCAGGAGCTGGATGATACCACCCCCTACATCGAGATTCCCGAGGAGATTCGCTCCTTCTACAGAATGTACCGCCCCGCGCCTCTGGTGCGCGCCTACTGTCTAAGTCGGATCGTAGCCATGTCGTTCTGTGAGCCAAGGAGTTGTTCCATGGAGTTGTCTTCCTAAGACCGCTTGGCCTCCGACTTGAGATTCCCGAGGAGATTCGCTCCTTCTACAGAATGTACCGCCCCGCGCCTCTGGTGCGCGCCTACTGTCT
>JAZNUO010000380.1:0-12812 GCA_045592305.1 Eubacteriales bacterium
GGGTGCCGTCTTGGGGGAGGGTGGATTCCAGAGCCTGACTCCACCCGTTCAGATCAGGAGCTTGGAGCGCCGCGGGGTCGGAGAGGGAGATACAGTCCGCTGCGCGCACCACGCGGGGAGATACGGGCGGGCAACAGGGGCAGGCGGCGGGGAGGTCAGCGTTGGTCATTTGCCCGCCGTACAGATGGAGCTGTACCCACCTGTCCCAATGGGAGCGGGCGGTGTGGGGGCAGAGGGGGGCGGAGAGTCCCGTGGATTGGGTCAGGGCGGTGTTCACCTCATCCCGCAGGGGATGCCCCGCGCAGAGGGGGAGCGCGGCGGCGAGGGCGAGGAATTTGTCGTAGTCCGACGCGCCGCCCGTGATACAGGCTTCATCCACCCCGCAGGCGCGGAGGAGACGGCACAGGGCGAGGTCAGAGCCGATGCGCAGAAGGTCGGCGGGGTTGCGGGGCGGGTGGCTCATGGAGGTCTCCTTTCGGTGGAATGATCTTCTACCGGTATTATACCCCATCGGAGAGCTTCTGTCAAGTAGGCTTTTCAAATACAAAAAGAGGCCGCCGAAGCGACCCCTATTTGTTAGCGAAAGCAAGATTACTTCTCGACCTTGTCGTACTTGACCAGACCGATCTTGATGTAGTTCTCACCCTCCTCAAAGGTGAAGGTACCGCTCTTGATATCATCGTCCTCGGAATCGAGGGTGATGGTGATCTCCATGGTGCCGTCGTCCTTCTCGGCGATCTCGTAGGTACCCTCAAGGGTAGTGGTCTTGGAGCTGCCCAGAACGGTAGCGGTCTTGGAGATCTCGACCTTCTTGCCGCTGAAGGTGTAGGAAGCGGTGTAGCCGGCCAGGCCGCCGAGGCCGATCTCAGCCTTGTAGGTACCCTTCAGGGTCTTGCCGCAGGAAGCGAACACGAAAGTGACCATCAGCAGAGCCATAGCGACTGCCAGAATGCGAATAGACTTCTTCATAATCAAAGTCTCCTTTCAGATTGCTTTACGGGGGGATGCATCCGTCCCGTTCGTTCATATTATAGCCGAATTCGAGGATTTTGTCAAGTGGTTTTTTCAATTTGGTCACACTTTATACAAAACTTAATAAGATTAAGACCGCTCGGTTTTGCGTTTTGTTAATATTCGGTTTAGGATATTCTGACCCAGGGGATACAGGATGGCTGCGGCGCAGAGGGCGATGCAGGCGTAGGCGAAAGCGTTCCCAATGACGCTGTAGACCGTCACGCGCTCCGAGAGTCTGACCTCATCCAGCACGTAACCCGTCTTGAGGGGAGCCAGCGTCTCCAGCACCTCGCCGCGGTCATTGATGATGGAGGAGACCCCCGTATTGGCCGAGCGTACCACGTACCGCCCCGTCTCGATGGCGCGGAGCTGGGATTGGGCATGGTGCATCCATACGCCTCTGGAGTCCCGGAACCAGGAGTCATTGGTGGACACCGCCAGCATCTGCGCGCCGTTTGCGATGCTGTCCAGCGCGTTTTGCTCATAGATGGAGTCGAAGCAGATGAGGGAGCCTACCTGTCCCACCTCCAGATCAAAGACCACCGAGTCCTCCCCCGCGGGGATGTCCTCGGCCAACGTGTTGATCTCGGCCAGCGGGGGCACCAGCGTCATGACCAGATTGCGGAGGGGCACGAACTCACCGAAGGGGACGGGGTTGCGCTTATTGTATACGGTATCGTGGACGGTGCCGTCGGGGAGAGCCACCACGATGGAATTGTAGTCGGCCTCGCTTCCCTCCTCCACGCGGGTAAAGAGCCCGCAGAGGATGGGCACGCCGCACTCACGAGACAGGTTTGTCACGTACTCATAGACCCACGCCTGACGGTCGATGTTGGCAGGGATGCAGGTCTCGGGCCAGACAATGATCTCGGCTCCCTCGGCGGCGGCCTTGCGGGAGAGGTCGCCGTAGACCTTCAGCACCGCATCCATGGAGCCGCTGCCCCAGTTCTCCAGAGAGCCCTTGTTGCCCTGGATGGCGGCGGCTTGGAGGGCGGGTCCCTCCTCCTTCGTGGACGCCATGCGGATGATACCGAAGCCCATGTTGCCGCAGAACAGACCCAGAGCCAAGGCGGCGCAGAGAACCCGTTTATTGGGGTGCAGGAACAGGCAGGTCAGGATCCCGTTCACCGCCACGATGAGGAAGGTGACGAAGTAGGACCCAAAGATGGCGGCGGATTGAAGGTGGAGCACGGTCTCGGCCTGACCGATGGCCAGTCTTGCCCACGGGACCCCCGACCAACCGCTATGGGCTTGCCACCACTCCAGAGCCGTCCAGAGGCAGGCGAAGAGGAGGGGGTGAAGCAGGGGGTGCTTCGACAGCCACTTCCCTCTCGTCGCAAGACCCATCAGGGGAAACAGGAGCGCCGCGCCGAGGGCTTGGAACAGGGACAGCCCCAGGCAGGCAAAGCCCACCACCACCGCCGAAGCGGCGTGGGACATCCCCGCGAAGTCCAAGGGGTACATATAGAGGAACCAATGGAAATTCACGGCGTAGAACGCCCAGAAGAACAGAAGCCCCATGCCGTAGAGGTTACGGTATTTCACCGTTGGGTCGGGGGTCAGGGTGAAGACCGTAAGCAGGGCGGGGATGAGGGCGATCCACTCGAATGCCCCGATCTGCGGAAAGATGACAGTCAGGGCGAAAAGAATACCGCCTGCGGGCAGGATCAGCCATTTCCATGTGGCAATAAGCTCCCGCAGGGTCAAAGAACGGCGGGCGGTCATGAGTTCTGTCCTCCGTTTTGCTTGGTGGGGGGCGCGTCCCACTTGGGGACACCCTTACCCTTGAGGTCAAAGCCCGCCGTAAACCAGACATCGGCGGGGGGAATCACGAATTCCCGACCGCGCAGGTAGTTGAGAGAGCCCGCGTCCTCGGGGAGGTCGAAGCGGAGGCGGTAGGCGTAGAGGGCTTGGAACTTGTAGCCCGACCGCTTGTCATCGCGGTTGACACCGTACTTGCCGTCCCCCACCAGCGGATGACCCATATGAGCCATGTGAGCGCGGATCTGGTGGGTGCGGCCTGTGACCAGCTCCACCTCCAAAAGGGATACGGTATCCTTCCCCTCCCGCCGCTCGCCCAGCACGCGGTACTTGGTGATGATCTCCTTCGCGCCGGGGAAAGCCTGATCCCGCACCTCCACCATGTTTTTCGCGCTGTCCTTGCGGAGGTAGCCGCACAGGGTCGCCTTCTGTCGCTCCACGTGACCGTGGACGAGGCAGAGGTAGAATTTGGAGAGCCGATCCTCGCGGATGACCTCGTTCATGTCTCGCAGGGCGGCGGCATCCTTGGCGGCGATGACCACGCCCCCCGTGTTGCGGTCGATGCGGTTGCAGAGGGCGGGGGCAAAGGACTGCTCGGCGGCGGGATCGTACTCCCCCTTGCCGCAGAGGTAGGCCTGAATATGCATGATGAGGGTGTTCTCGCCCCCCGCGGCATCGTCGTGGACCAGCACGCCTGGACGCTTGTTGAGAAGCATGATATGCTCATCCTCGTAGACGATGTCCAGCTTGGGCTTGATGGCGGTCAGCGCCCCCGTATCCTTGGAGGCGGAATCAAAGAATTCATCCTTGATGAAGAGCAGGATCTCGTCGCCCTCGCAAAGGATCTGACTCTGCTCACAGCGGGCGCGGTTGACCTTGATCTTTTTGGTGCGGATGAACTTATACATGAGGGACTGGGGCAGACCCTTGACCGCCTTGGTGAGGAACTTGTCGAGGCGCTGGCCCGCGTCATTTTTCTGAACGGTTAGAATACGCATGGGATCTCCTTGTTTGGGGGATGAGCAAATTTTGGGGTTATCTCTCCGTCCCCATCGCGCACGAAGCGCATATCGAGTCCCGCAGGGACATATCGAATGCCGTAAGGCATATATCGAGTCCCACAGGGACATATCGACAATTCTCTTTATGTCGATATACCCCCTTCGGGGGTTCGATATGCCTGCGGCTCGATATGCCGCCTAAGCGGCTCGATATGCACCCGTCGGGTGCGAGATAAACCGAATATCTACCCAAAGTGAAAAGGAGAGGGAAAGCAGTCCTTCCCTCCCCCAAAGTCTTTTACAGAGTACCGAAAATACGGTCGCCCGCGTCACCCAGACCGGGGACGATGTAGGCGTGGTCGTTGAGGCATTCATCCAGAGAGGCGGTGTAGATGTCCACGTCGGGATGAGCCGCCTGTACGACCTTGACACCCTCGGGGGCGGCCACCAGACACATGAAGCGGATGTTGGTGCAGCCGTGCTCCTTCAGCTTGGTCAGGGCATCCACGGCCGAGCCGCCGGTGGCCAGCATGGGATCCACCAGAATAACCAGCCTCTCCTGCACGTCCACGGGAAGCTTGCAGTAATACTCCACGGGCGTGTGGGTAGCGGGGTCACGGTAGAGGCCGATGTGACCCACCTTGGCCACGGGAACCAGACGGCGCAGACCGTCCACCATACCAAGACCCGCGCGGAGGATGGGGACGATGGCCAGCTTACGGCCGGATACCATCTTGGCTCTCATCTTGCAAAGAGGGGTCTCGATGCTGACCTCCTCCAGGGGCAGGTCGCGGGTCAGCTCATAGCCCATCAGCATGGCGATCTCGTCCAGAAGCTCACGGAAATCCTTGGAGCCGGTCTTTTTGTTACGCATGATGGACAGCTTGTGGGTCACAAGGGGATGGTCGATGATGTGCAGGGTACTCATGGTCATACTCTCCTTTTATTTCAAAGTCTGGGGTGAATATACTTCTCCTCTATTATACTCCCTTTTTCGGGATATTGCAAGGGCTATGGGCAAATTCTTTGAGAAAAAACAAAACTTTTACACTTTTTATATTTACATTTCCCCTGCTTCGTGGTACAATTAAGGTGGAAGGTTATCGGGTCCCCCCTCACACATCCGTTCTCTGATTTTGCATTTTGCATTTCAAATCTCCCCCAAGGAGGCAATATGTCCTCGACAAGAGAAAATCCCACCTTCGCCGCCCTGACGCTGGGCTGCAAGGTCAACCAATACGAGACCGAGGCCATCTGCGAGGCTCTGGAGGCCATGGGCTTTATCCGCCTTCCCTCCCACAAGCCCTGTGACCTCTACATCCTCAACACCTGCACCGTCACCGCCGAGTCCGATCGCAAATCCCGCCAGATGACCCGTCGGCTCACTCAGAAGAATCCCAACGCCATTGTCATTGTCACGGGCTGCTCCGCTCAAGCCCGCGCTGAGGCCTTCGCCGCCATGGAGGGAGTGAGCGCCGTGGTGGGCAACCGCCAAAAGCTCCGCGTGGCGGAGATCGCCTGCGCGCTGATGGAAACGGGTAAGCCCGCATCCCCCATCGTGGAGATTCCCTCCCTCACGGGAGCGGACTTTGAGTCCATGTCCATCACCCGCTTTTCCCGCGCCCGCGCCTACGTGAAAATTCAAGACGGCTGTGAGTCCCGTTGCGCCTACTGCGCCATCCCCGCCGCCCGAGGTCCCGTCCGCTCCAAGGCCATGGCCGACGTGATCGCCGAAGTCACCGCCCTCGCCCGAGGGGGTTGCCGCGAGGTGGTACTGACGGGAATCGAGACGGGGGCATGGGGCAGAGACCTGGGGGATCTCGGTCTGCAAGACTTACTTTTGGAGATTGACCGCATTCCGAACCCCCCCCGTATCCGTCTGGGGTCTCTGGATCCCACGGTTATGACGCGGGATTTCGTGGACAAGATCAAGGGCCTTTCCTGTCTGGCTCCCCACTTCCACCTCTCCATGCAGAGCGGCTGCTCCGCCACCCTTGCCCGTATGCGGCGTAAGTACAACGCCCGTCAGGCCGAGGCCGCCATGGCTCGGGTGCGCGCCGCTATCCCAACGGTGCAGTTCACCACCGACATGATCGTGGGCTTCCCCGGAGAGACCCAAGAAGAATTCGACGAAAGTCTGGATTTCGCCCGCCGCGCGGGGTTTCTGCACATTCACGTTTTTCCCTACTCCAAGCGAGAGGGCACACCCGCCGCCACCATGGGGGATCAAGTCCCCGAGGCAGTCAAGCACGAGCGGGTAGCCGCGCTGTCCCGTGTCAGCGAGGACTCCTGCGCCGCCATACTGGATCGAGTGCTGGCTCAGCCCGAGACTACCCTGTCCGTCCTCCCCGAGACCTACGGCGAAGGCTTCATCATGGCCCACACCCCCGATTTTCTGGAGGTAAAGATACGAACCGACTGTCCCCTGCCCCGAAGGGATCTGACCGTAAGACCAGTCTCCCGCGAGGGGGAGGTGCTGGTCTGTGTTCCCTGCCTGTCCGATCTCGCTCCAACCGCTGATTAAGGAGGGCTACCATGCCGACTTTCTCCAATTCTCCCATTTCCCGCGAGGATCCCGCCCCTAAGGTGACTCCCGTCCCCCGTGCGGCGGATGAACCCACTACGGTGGGTCCTCCTGCCGCGAACGAGCCTGCCGCGAACGAGCCTGCCGCGATTCCGCCCGTCGATAGAGCAGAAGCCGTGGCAGAGCCCGCCGCGCCCGATGCGCCCCCCGCTCCTCACGCCGCCTTTCACCCCTCCTCCGACGGTGTTATCATCCGCAATTTCGGTGACGCTCAGCCCGAGGCCGTGAAAAAGATCAATGGGGATTTCGGTCTTTCCCTGGATCTTCACGGCTTCACCCGCCTTCAGCGTCTGTTCCGCGATACCCTGAAGCGCGCCCCCACCGCGGGGGAGCTTCGTCTGCTGGACGAGCTGGATCGGGCATGGCGGGGCTATCCCGACCGCGAGGCCGTGGGTGAGCTCTACACCGACTCCCCCGCCGTGGCTGAGACATGGGCGGACATGATGGATAAGCACGCCCGCCTCTGCGCCGCCGCGGGCAAGAAGCGGGAGAATGACCGCCCCGCTCCTCCCTGTACCTTTGAGGAGGCCTTGACCCTTATGGGGCGGTATCTCCACCGCACGGGTCGGGTGCTGCCCGCCACCGACGGGCTCTCGGCGAGAGATGGGAGAAGCCACAACCGCGTCGCCGTTCTTTCACAGCCCTGGCAGGAGCCCATAGCCCTCGCCGAGGGGTATTCGCCCGTTGCCCGCGCCGAGGTGGACGGAATCCCCCGCTCGGTCTGGGTACGCAAAGGGTCTGCCCCCGAGAGGATCCCCGAGAAAAACGGCGACTTTCTGGTGTATCTGAGCGACGTTCCCCACTCGGTCATGGAAGCCCTGATGCGGGTGGAGGCAAGCAAGTCCCGCCCCGAGCTGGGGGAGATCAAGGCCATAGCCAACCGCTCGCTGCTGGAGACCGTGCTGTCCCTCTGCGAGGGCGCGGATCTCTTTGCAGACCGTCTGCCCGCCTCTCGGGGTACGGTCCGCGGCCGTCTGGATCCCGTCCCTTTCTGCCACCGTCCCGCGCCCCGTCACGACGGCAAGGGAGACTACCTCCTCCGCGTGCCCCTCAAGAAGGCGCAGGGACTCAGCGAGACCCTGCGGGCGTTGGAAATAAACGCCGTGACCATCGGTCAGGTCAAGGGGAACGGTAAGGTCTTGATCCGCGTCCGTCCGGAGAATCGGGACGTTCCCGTGGCTGAGCTCCCCACCAACGTCCTCCGCGCCTTCCCCGTTATGGGGCTCTACCGCCGCCGCGCCGAGGCAGTTTCCGTGGAGGAAGCAACCGTTTCCGTCCCCGAGGCCTCCCTGTGGCGTGTCCCCGAGGCGGGGCTGCTCATGACCGCCACCTCGGTTACAGTGACCGGCACGGGACAAGGCTACCCCGCCGCCCACCGCGCCGTATACGCCGCCGTAGCCCCCCTGCTCTCGGCGGACATCCCCGCCCACACCCTCCGCCTGTCGGTCGCACTGACCGCCGCCGACGGGGAGCAGGCTCCGGGAGATCTCTCGGTGGAAGCACTTTGCGGTCTCTACCGCGCCGCCGCCGAAAACGGGATCGCCGTCGAGGATCCCGCCTTTGAGGTGAAGCCTCTCCAAAAGGATGAAGAGCCCACGGTGGCCCTCACCGGGGTGGCTTGGGTGGGGCATCCCACCGCCCTCACGAGAGAGGACGTTCCCACGGCTCCCGCCCCCGCCGTTTCCCATGAGGCCAACTCCACCCATACAGCCACGAAGGGAGCTACCACCATGAATCACACCTTTGAGCCTCTCAGCACCAAGCCCCGCACGGTCATTCTCGACACCGACATCGGCCCCGACTGCGATGACGTGGGCGCGCTCGTCTGCCTCATCGACTACGCCAAGAAGTACGGCTTCCCCATCGCGGGTATCTGCAACTGCACCTCCAACAGGGCGGGCACGGGCGTTGTCGATGCCGTCTGCCGTCACTGCGGCATAGAGACCCCTTATCTGGGTCAGTGGAGCGGCGCGGACTTCATGAATGATCCCACCTATCATAAGTACAACGATGCCGTGGCCGAGCGGTTCTCCGAGGCCTACCGAAACGGCACCCTGAGGACTGCCGACGAGGTGACGTTCTACCGCACCCTGCTGGCGAAAGCCGAGGATGACAGCGTCATGGTCATCACCATCGGTATGTTCAACAATCTGGCCGCTCTGCTGAAGAGCGAGGCCGATGACATCAGCCCCCTGTCGGGTCTTGAGCTGGTCAAGGCCAAGGTCAACTGTCTGGTCTCCATGGCCGCCATCCTCCCCGAGGGACGCGAGTGCAACGTACTTTGCGACTACAAGGCCGCCCAAGCGGTCTTTCGTCAGTGGCCCACCGCTGTCTACCTGTCGGACTTCCACATCGGCCGGAAGATCATGACGGGCTACGAGCATATGCAGGATCCCGCCGTCATTGAGTCCCATCCGCTGGCACTGTCCTACCATCTCTACACCAAGGACTGGACCCACCTCCCCCTGAGGGGCATGAATTCTTCCTATGACCTCACCGCCATCCAGTTCGCCGCGGAGGGCGAGGGCGAGCATTACTCCCTTCTGGAACCCGTGGAGCTGGAATTCTACGCCGCCATTCCCGAACAGCCCGATCTGGCGGATGCAACCCGCGCCATTCCCAACCCCGAGGGTAAGTTCCGCTTTATGAAGAAGGAGGCCTCCGACGAGGAGATCCGGGATTCCCTGAACGCGATTCTGAGAAGCTACTGATCTGAAAAAGGGCTGACTTTAGGAGCGTTCTCATAAGGATGTTTACAAATTTCGGCGGAGAACTTGTTTTCTCTGCCGATTTGTGTTATAATGGGGCTAACAGAAAGCCTCCCTCCGAGAGGGAGGTGGCACGCGTAGCGTGACGGAAGGAGCCTGCGTGACTTTAGATTTGTACTAACTTCATTGTAACGCGCTCTCCCTCACCCGACTTCGTCGGGAGCTCCCTCCCAGAGGGAGCCTTTGGATATGTGCAACCATAGGGGTATGGGCTTTGCCCGATGCATTTGTAAAACAAATGCGAAACTGGCGATAAAACAGGACGATAAATAAGAATTTAGCGAGGTGCTAATTTATGAATAAAGAATGGGCAGAAATGAATAAGACCTTACAGTTACAAATTAAAAGAAAAGATACTTTTACAACGGGGATAGATACATTATTAGAACTTCGCAAAAACCTAATGGAACAAATTATGCAGTTTAGGAATGAACTGTCGGATGCTGATTTTTGTGCTATGCCTTATATGAATGCCAAGGGTTATCATAACAAAACGATTGCGTATTCCTTGTGGCATATCTTTCGGATAGAAGATATTGTAGCACATTCCCTTATTGCAAATGATGAGCAAATATTGTTTAAGGGCGATTATCAAAGTCGCATAAAATCCCCGATTATTACAACTGCAAATGAACTTGTAAAAGAAGAAATCGGAGAGTTTTCTAAGAATCTGTCTATTGAAGAACTGTATAATTATATTGCTGATGTTGATGAATCTACAACACAAATTTTAAAGACTCTTACATATAGTGATATGAAAGAAAAAATATCCGATGATAGAAGAAAACAATTGGAGTTACTTGATGTGGTAAGTACTGATGAAAACGCATATTGGTTAATTGATTATTGGTGTGGAAAAGATGTAAAAGGATTGATTCAGATGCCATTTTCAAGACATTGGATTATGCATATTGAGGCATGTTTGAAGATAAGAGATAAATAGTTATCTATTAAGTAAATTCCAATTTATCGAACTAAAAATAGGTGCAAACCCTTGTAGGAAGATGCACCTATAGCTCTAAAATTTGCACCCATTGTAAAATGGTATTAAAATTTTGGATTACTCACAAAAAACCGGCAAGCTTCGGCTTGTCGGGTTTTTTATCCATTGAGAAAGCAATGGTATATCATCAACGATAGCAAGGCTATCGTTGTATCTCATCAGTCCGTTAGGACTGAATATCATCACACCTTTAGGTGTGTATCAAAACCGCTTTCGCAATGATGATATACAACACTTCGTGTTGATGATATGCAATTCCTTCGGAATTGATGATATACAAGGCTTCGCCTTGATTTGTCTTTAGAAAAATCAGTATAATATTCTTGAAAGTTGTATTTTATTTATAAAATTTAAACTTTCTTCATATATTCTTTGGTATTCAATGTTATGAACATAATGAGAACAATCTAAAATTTTGTATTCACCATTTAATTTACTATCTATATAATCAATAATAAATTTTCTCCAATTTTCTTTTGAATAGCCAGTACCCTCCCCATTAGAAGCAAAGAATAGCATAGGAATATTAGTAGTATCTATCTTTTCTAATTTCTTTGCGTTTTCCTTTATACTTTTTGTTTCATTTAACATTGATGCAGTTACTGTTCTTCTATAAAAAATAACTTTATATAAATCTTTTTCTTCATCAGTCAATTTGCCATATTTGATTGCAGCAGAAGAATTAACAATAGATGGTATAAATCTAGTTATTCCTATATCTGAACCAAATTTCGCAAGACTGAGCATAATACTATTTATTTCCATGTTTTTATATGATTCAGGAACTGCTGGATCCAATCCAATTATTCCTTTTATTTCGTTTGGATATTTATTTGTCCAATATAATGCTTCAATTCCAGACATTGAATGTGGAAATAAAATATATTTTTTGTTTTTTATACCTGCCTTATTAAGTGACTCTCTTGTTTCAAATAAAATTGTATCTATATCTCTATCAATATCACTTATATCACTGAAACCGTAACCAGCCTTTTCTACAACTGCTATTTGATAATTGCTATCAAATAATGAATATAATGTTTTAAAATCAAGTGTTGGTGAACAAGTTCCGCCACCCGACATAAATACTAATGTTATATCACTATTAGAATTACCAGTTATATAAATATTTATATTATGATTATTAACCTCAACTATTTTGCCATTTGTTTTAAACAATTTATCTTCTTTTTTTAATTTTATTTTGTGATTAACAAAACTAATTAACATTATTAATAGTATTAACAAAGTAATTACTATACAAATAATACTAATGATTATAAAAAAACATTTCATCCGATATACCTCCACAAATTACTATTTAACGTTTAGTTTTTCAAAAAACATTATATCATTTTATACAAAATTATTCTATAATTTGCCAGAAATTTCTTGTGTTTCTTTTGGGATTAAAAATTCTTTTCTCATATAAAAAATAAATTATTTAAAATATCATATTTTAAGAAAAATATAGCATAATTATTTTCGTATTATTGAAATTTTGTATTAATTGCTATATAATTGACGATGTACAAGACTCCGCCTTGATTTGTTTTAGAGAAAGAAGTATAATATTCTTGACAGGAGTGGTTATATGCAAAAGAATTATTTGTTGATCTATTCCGAACAGCTTGCAACCGAAATAGAGTTGCTTTGCCAAAATATTAAGGCATCATCTAACAATCTTTTCCAGATTCGCAAAAGTTCGAGTAGTGTTTATGCAAACATTCGCGAAGCAAACTACGGGCAGAGTAAAGCGGACATGCTTTCAAAATTTGAGATTGCCCTTAAAGAATGTAGCGAAACGGAGGGTTGGTTGCAATTGTTATATAACACAAAGGGTATCGATGAAACAACTTACAAAAACCACAGAAATCTTTGCGGCCGTATCAGACGGATTTTGATTGCAAGCTGTAAAACTTTGAAGGAGAATATGAAATGAGAAAGGTGCTACGCTCAGAGGTCACTTTGCTTACACCCAATGGTAAAACGATGGTTCCTATAGCGATTACATACGACGACAGCGAGGTCATAACAAATCCAAAATCAGAAGTTACCTTGCTGTATAACGGAATTGAATACAAAGGAAATGGTACAGATTATCTCTGGACAGATACGCTTGCTGATTTGCAAATGAAGCTTCCTAAAAACGATAAGCTTGCTTGCTGTATGACCTGCCGTTACGGTAATATGTGTCCTTACGGAAATAAAGAGAACGTGCTTTTTTGCACAAAAGACGTAACCATAACAAGCAAAGATGATATGCTTGAATTGTTTGATCAAACAGACCCATTTGAAGATCGAGCGGTTGCTTCTTTCGGCTTCTGCGAAGATTTTGTTTATCAAAGTGATGACTACTATACATATAATGATTATTTTTATCAATTAAGCCGAAAGATAGCAGAGAAATAGAAAATTTACACTGCTTTTTGTTTTTCTTTTTGCAACAAAGTTTGTTCTTTTGTGCAAGTGAGAGATTTTACCAAGCCCGAAAATCGACGTTCTTTTGCGGAAGGATGTCGATTTTTGGCTCTTTCACAGCACCTTTTTGCTTATCCAAGGCGGGGGAAGGTATTAGCGTTGATTTTATTTCGTTATATGCTTGATTTTTTGTAAAGGCTTTGGTATAATAATGTGAATAAACGGGGGAAAGGCGGTGTTTTATGGCGCGGCTTAAAACT
>JAZNUO010000381.1:0-2656 GCA_045592305.1 Eubacteriales bacterium
GACCGTTTCTCTTTGCGCCCATTATCAACAGGACAACGGGACGACATATTATTCTATGCAAAACATCGCGTACAGAGGCACCGACTTGATTCCGTTCTCAAACCCGAAATTCTTCTGCGAAATGCGGATCGCATAGCTCGGATGGTACCGATCCATGTAGATACCCAGGCTCCTGGAGCGGTTGTTGATCTTGGCCTTGACCTCAATGGGTACGATGTCATCCCCGATACGGGTAATGAAATCCACCTCGGCTTGATTTCCGCTGGTCCAGTAATAGAGACCGAGATCGTTGGCGATCAGTTGGGTAAAGACGTAGTTTTCGGTCATGCCTCCCTTGAAGTTGTCCAGCAGAGGATTCTCCCCTTGGATGTCCTCGTAGTGGATATCCTGACTCGCACCGCACAAGCCGACGTCATTCAGATAGAATTTGAAATCCGACAGGGATCGGTAGGCGTTCAGCGGCAGCATGATCTGCTCGATGCGATAGAGCTGCCCCGCGATTCCCGACAGGCACAGCCATTCGATCGCCCCCTCAAATTCCGATGCGCGGCCGCCTTGCTTGACGTTTTTGTATTGGAATTTTCGGTTCTCCTTGGCCAGTTGGGTGCTGATGCTCTTGTAGACGATACGGGTTTTGGGGATCTCGGTTTGCTTGTTATACTTACCCATATCGTTGTGGTAGGACTCCAGGATGGTCTGCTGGATGACTCGTACAAGCTCGGGATTGCGGTTCTTACCGAATTCCTCCACCGCCTCGGGCATACCGCCTACGAAAAGGTACTCCTTGTAATAATCCAGCGCCCGATCATGAAACGCATGATCCAGCGGCTTATCGGACGCAAAGCATTCGCGGATCAACCCGATCAGACCGTCCTCGCCCCGAGCCATCAGGTACTCCTCAAAATCCAGCGGATAGAGGGTCATGAATTGTACCTTACCCACAGGGAAGGAAAAACTCCCCCGATTGACCGAGACACCTAACAGGGATCCGAGGGCAATGATGTGGTATTCGTTTGCCTCTTCCTGAAAATACTTCAGCGAGGTGATTGCTTCGGGACAGGCCTGTATCTCGTCGAAAATGATCAGCGTACTACCGGGAATGATCTCTTTGCGTTTATACAGGGACAGTTTTTTTAGAATATTCCGGGGAGACAGATCGAGAAAGAATTCATGCAAGCCCCGATCCTTCTCAAAATTACAGTAGACGCTGTTGGCGTACTCCTTACCCGCGAAGTAGTTGACGATATAGGTTTTTCCCACCTGACGTGCTCCTTGCAGGATCAGAGGCTTGCGGTCGGAGCTTTGCTTCCACTTCAAGAGATCTGTATATATTTTTCGTTCCATATTTCAATCCTCCTATGTCTGTATTATAGCATAGAGAATGTGGTTTGTCAAGCATAAATAACAATAAATCATAGATAATATTATTCAAAAATCACACTAAAAGGCACTTAACGAGAATTTACGCTTCGGATTCATGCTTCCCCCATACGGTTGGACACATATTGGAGAGTATGTATGCCATATCTGCGTAATACCTGCTTGATATGGGCTTTGAATCCGTTGAATTCCTGTCTCGTTCCGTAGTACCGATGGCCGTCTATATAGCTGATGGCGTTGCTTACGATGTGAATATGTAAATGAGGCTTGTCCTCGTGGACGGCAAATACCACCTGATATTCCCGTCCCAGATAGGGAATGATCTCACAGGCTATGGCGGCGACGACACGGGGATCTGTCGTCTCCTCGGGATCAAATGAAATGATGAAATGACGTAGCTGTATCCCCTTTTCTTTTCCGAACTGCCGAGAGATCCGCTCCATGTCCGCGATGGGATCTGCGTCGGTGATATGCATGCTTCCGGAATACTGCTTAGCTTTATAAGGGTTCAAGATGTAGCTGATTACATTTTCTTTTGCGTTTGTATCGGAATATTTTCCGTTACCGTTTGCGGTTTTTAAAGTAGCCATACGGTTCCTCCCCGCGGATCATTCATCCGCGTATAGATATTTTTTATAGTATTCTGTTTAAATATTAGTATGTATCTATTAGCCTATATACTATCTATATTACTAACTGGATACATACCATATATATTATATTACTGGCTTATTTTTCGCAAGGGGAAGAACATTTCGCTCTTCCCAGGGGCCCATTAATCTGTTCAGTGCGTTGTAAACTTTTACACGGCCCCACTTGAAGGGTGACTATCTGTGCCGCATGGGAGCGGTTTTGTGCCGGATGTGCCGGATGTGTCGGTAAAAAAATAGCTCCCGAGCGGTCTTTTCGCGCGGGAAAACCCGTGTGTCGGAGAGATTTTTATCCGGCACAGCGGCACAGCGGCACGGGGTAGGCGGTGAGGCGGTATGTTAGGTTGGGTGTGATAGTTTACTATTGGGAGGGGCGGTGAGGAGGCCTGTGCCAGGAATGATGGGGAGATGAGAATTTGGGGGGCAATTCTACATCATGATTCTTGATAACAGAATTTTATTAAGAAATATAATATTATTCCGTTAAAACAAGAATATTGCTCCGCAAAATGTTGACATCGTGCCGTAAATGTGATATACTCATACTGATGTAATCTATTTTCAATATCACTATAACGAGGTATATAGAATGGCTATGACAACCAAGCAAGCCGCGGAGAAATGGG
>JAZNUO010000382.1:0-1646 GCA_045592305.1 Eubacteriales bacterium
GGGTATCCGCCTCATGCGCTTTAAGACGGGAACCCCCGCCCGAGTCAAGCGGGAGACCATCGATTTGTCGGTTCTGGAGGTTCAACCCGGGGAGGATAATGCGATTCCCTTCTCGACACGCACCGACAAAAGCACCTACCTGCAAGACGAGCAGACCCCCTGTCACATCGTCTACACCAACGCCGAAACCCACCGCATCATCCATGAAAATATCCACCGAAGCGCCATGTACTCGGGCCAGATCACGGGTACGGGCCCCCGTTACTGCCCCTCCATTGAGGATAAGATCGTTCGTTTCGCCGATAAGGAACGTCACCAGCTCTTCGTGGAGCCTATGGGCGATCACACCGAGGAGATGTACATTCAAGGCTTCTCCACCTCCCTCCCCACCGACGTGCAATGGCAGATGATCCGCTCCCTCAAGGGCTTCGAAAATGCCGAGATCATGCGCTACGCCTACGCCATCGAGTACGATTGCGCCGATCCCACCCAGCTACACGCCACGCTGGAGTTCAAGGATCACCCCAACCTCTACGGCGCGGGACAGTTCAACGGCACCTCGGGCTACGAGGAGGCCGCCGCCCAAGGTCTTGTGGCGGGTATCAATGCCGCCCTGACGGCTCTCGGCAAGGACAAGATCATACTTCCCCGTTCGGGCAGCTACATCGGCACCCTCATCGACGATCTGGTCACGAAGGGTACCAACGAGCCCTACCGCATGATGACCTCCCGTTCGGAATTCCGCCTGATCCTGCGGCAAGACAACGCCGATCTCCGCCTGACCCCCATTGGGTATGCCTGTGGACTCGTCTCCGAGGAGCGGTATCAAGCATTTTTGACCAAAAAAGCCGCCGAGGAGACCGAAAAAGCCCGTCTGGAGGCCACACATCTGGGTCCCGACGCGGTGAATCCGCTTCTGGACGGTCTGGGACTGGAACGGGTCAAATCGGGTGTATCGCTGGGGGATCTCCTCCGCAGACCCCAGATCACCTATAGCGATCTGACGTCCATCGACCTTCGCAGACCCGCGCTCCCCCCCGAGGTCATCAAGACCGTGGAGACCGACGTGAAATACGCGGGCTACATCAAGCGAGAGCTGGCCGAGGTGGAAAGACAAAAGAAGTTAGAAGACAAATTCATACCCGAGGACATGGATTACGAGAAAATCAAGGGTCTCCGCTTGGAAGCGGGACAGAAGTTAGCGAAATTCCGCCCTGCGACGGTGGGTCAGGCCTCCCGCATTTCGGGTGTCAGCCCCGCGGATATTTCGGTTTTGCTGCTCTACTTGGGTATTAAATGAAGGAAACCGACGAAAATGAGCCATTTCAAAGAGTTATTTACCGATATTTTTCAAAAAAACAGTCTGGAACGGTATATTCGCGAGGATATAGTGGAAAAATTCAGCGAATTGACCGATATAATGATCGCCACCAATGCCGTTATGAATATCACGGCCTTGACCACCATTGAGAAGATCATTCCCCTGCACTACGCGGATTGTGTCAAGATTGCCGAAGCTATCCCCGAGGGCGTAGCGGTGATCGACATCGGATGCGGCGGCGGTTTTCCCATTCTCCCCTTGGCGATCGTCCGCCCCGATCTGAGAATAACCGGTTTAGACAGCACCGACAAAAAGGTTCGGTACG
>JAZNUO010000383.1:0-11113 GCA_045592305.1 Eubacteriales bacterium
TGTATCGTACCTCGATTCTTGAGATGGTATAAACAGATATGGTACATTATATCACAATTCGGTCTTGAATGCAATAGGACAAAACCATAAAGACAAGCCGCCAAAAGCGGTTTTTTCTATTTCACTTGACAAATTTTCGCCTGTGGTGTAACATAAGGGTATCCGTATGCGACTGTATGGGTGAGATCTCAAAAAGGAGGTATGGCCGTGCGCGACCGTAGGACTGTGAAGCCAAGCCCCGTCATCAACCCCGCCCCCGCGCCCCCCTTGCAAGAAGTCCGTCCTGTTGGCTTCAACCCCGACGCTATCCGGAAGATGAAGGACGGCCGCCCCGTCCTCCGCATCTTCGAAGAGTAATTTCCTCCCCTCGGAGCCGTTACCCACGGGCAGCGGCTCCTTTTTCGACGAAATTTTCTCTCCCCATCCCCGAAAAAATCCCGAAAACTTGTTGAAAAAAGTCCCGATGTGTGATATAATATATTTTGTGTTTTACATAGCCGCGAATGCGGCGTACAGAATATGGGGGTGATTTGATGCAAACAGAATCCAAGACCGCGGGGCTCAAAGAGGGCTTTTCCAACGAGGAGTATATCCGTCTCCAGTCCGCTAAGATTCGCGAGCGGATCGAGACCTTTGGCGGCAAGCTCTACATGGAGTTCGGCGGTAAGCTCTTCGACGATTACCACGCATCCCGCGTGCTGCCCGGCTTCAAGCCCGACAGTAAGCTCCAGATGCTCTGCGCCCTGAAGGAGCAGGCTGAGGTGGTCATCTGCATCAACGCCGCCGACATCGAGAACAACAAGTACCGCGGGGATCTGGGCATCACCTACGACCGCGAGGTCATGCGCCTCATCGACAGCTTCCGTCAGGTTGGTCTGTACGTGGGGAGCGTGGTCATGACCCGCTACACGGGTCAGCACGCCGCGGATGCCTTCAAAAAGACCATGGAGGCTCTGGGGGTGAAGGTCTACCGCCACTTTAATATTGAAAACTACCCCAAGGACGTAGCCCGCATCGTCAGCGAGGAGGGCTTCGGCCGCAACGACTACATCGAGACCTCCCGCTCCCTGGTCATCGTCACCGCCCCCGGCCCCGGCAGCGGCAAAATGGCCACCTGCCTGTCCCAGCTCTACCACGAGCATAAGCGAGGCATGACCTCGGGCTATGCCAAGTTCGAGACCTTCCCCGTGTGGAACCTCCCCATGAGCCATCCCGTCAATCTGGCCTACGAGGCCGCCACGGCGGATCTGGGGGACAGCAACATGATCGACCCCTTCCACCTGAAGGCCTACGGCAAGGTGGCCGTCAACTACAACCGCGACGTGGAGATCTTCCGCGTGCTCAACGCCATCATGACCCGCATCTTCGGGGAATGCCCCTACAAGAGCCCCACCGACATGGGCGTCAATCAGGCAGGCAACGCCATCTACGACGACGAGGCCGTCTGCGCCGCCTCCAAGCAGGAGATCCTGCGCCGCTACTACAAGACCGCCTGCTCCCACTGCAAGGGCAACGCCGACAAGACTGAGCTCCAGAAGATCGAGCTGCTCATGGAGGAGGCGGGCATCACCGCCGCCGACCGTCCCACCGTGGCCGCCGCCCGCGCCGTCACCGAGCGCACGGGCACACCCGCCGTGGCCATCCAGCTTCCCGACGGGCATATCGTCACGGGCAAGACCTCAAGCCTGCTGGGCGCGTCCTCGGCGGCTCTGCTCAACGCCCTGAAGTATCTCGCCCGCATTCCCGACAAGATCGACCTCATCTCCCCCGAGGTCATCGCCCCCATCCAGCACCTCAAGGTGGAGCATCTGGGCTCCCGCAACCCCCGTATGCACACCGACGAGCTGCTCATCGCCCTCTCCATCTGCGCCGTCACCGACGAGTACGCCTCTCTGGCCATGGAGGAGCTGAACAACCTCCGCGGCAGTGAGATCCACTCCACCGTCATCCTCGCCCACGCCGACGATAAGCTATTCGGCAAGCTGGGCACCTACGTCACCTGCGAGCCCGTGTTCGAGGAGAAGAAGCTGTTCCACGGCTGATGAGCTTCACCCATCCTGAAAAATGGAAATTCATAAAAAAGCCCTTGCTGACGCAAGGGCTTTTTCTATGGGGTGAGTAGTGGGAGTCGAACCCATGACCTCCAGGGCCACAACCTGGCGCTCTAACCAACTGAGCTATACCCACCGTATTGCGATGTGTCAAGACCGCCCGCAACGGGGTTGGCGTGCCTTGAGGGATTCGAACCCCCGACCTACTGCTTAGAAGGCAGTTGCTCTATCCAACTGAGCTAAAGGCACAAAAGATGGAGCGAGTGATGGGAATCGAACCCACGCGACCAGCTTGGAAGGCTGGGATTCTACCATTGAACTACACTCGCAGAAGCCCTTTCACAAACCGCTTGCCTATTATACCACAAAGGTGGCGGTTTGTCAAGTGCTTTTGGCAATTTTTTTGAATTTGTTTTTCCCGCGAATCCGGTGCGCGTGGGCTCCCATGCGCGCGGATACATCTCTTTTCCCGTTCCCTTTCATGTCCCGTTGAACTTTGAAAACATTGAAATTTTTTGTTAATTTTCCTATTTTTTGTTGATATTTCGCCGAATCCATGCTATAATGAAGGAAGAAAACCCACGAAAGCGAGGGTTCCTCCATGGAAACCAAGATTAAGATCGGCGAAAAAATCCGCCTGCTCCGCAAGAAGAACGACGTGACTCAGGACAAGCTGGCCTACCATCTGGGGGTCACGCCTCAGGCCGTATCCCGCTGGGAGTCGGGGGTCTGCTACCCCGACATGAACTATCTCCCCGCCATCGCCGACTACTTCAGCGTCACCATGGACGAGCTGCTCTGCTACAGCGGCGTGCAGAAGGCCGCCAAGGTGAGGGAGTATCTGGAGCAAGCGGAAGCCCTTTTGGATCGGGATCGGGTAGGGGAGGCTCTGGAGCTGCTCCGTACCGCGATGGCCGACGTACCCTCGGACTACGCCCTCCAGCTCGAGACCGCTCAGGTGCTGTCCCTCTACGCAGGGCTTCTGGAGGAATCGAACGGCGGGGAGCGCGCCCGCGCCGCCATGGATGCCGCCCTGACCGAGGCGGTCTCCCTCTGCCGCCACATTCTGGAGGACTGCACCGACGAGTCCATGCGGGACGAGACCAAGAAGGTGCTCTGCGACATCTACGCCCACCAGCTTGACGATCTGCCCCGCGCCGAGGAGATCGCGGATCAGCTCCACGGCATGAGCGTCTCCCGGGAGATCATCCGCGCTACCATGCTGACGGGGGAGGTAGCCTTCTCTCAGGCGCAGAAAAATCTCATTCTCTTCGCCGATAATATGTGGTGGCACCTCTACAACCTGGCCTGCGTGCCCGACATTTCGGGGGATCTCTATAGCACCGCCCAGAAGATCACCATTCTGGAGAAGGGTGTTTCCCTCTTCGAGCTGGTCTTTGACGAGACTCCCCTGTTCTACGCCGACCGCCTCGCCAACTCCTACCGTCAGCTTGCCATGCTCTACCTCTCGGTGGGACACGCCTCCGAGGCACTGGACTGCTTTGAGCGTATGGCCGACTACGCCGTCCTCTACGATACCCGCCCCGACATCGCCACCTACACCTCGGTCATCATCAATCGCGTTCCCTACGATAAGTCCGAGGACACCGAGGCCAAGGGCATCTCCAAGTGCGCCCGCCTCCTGCGCGGGAACTTCGCCGCCCGCATCTGGGCGCCTATCCGCGGCCACGAGCGGTTCAAGGGAGCTGTGGGGCGCATGATCGAGTGCGCGGAGCAGTTTGAGGATGAGGAAGAATAAGCCTCACCGTACATAGAAATAACGCCCTTACGGAGTTTTCCGCGAGGGCGTTTTTTGATTCGGGTTTCACTTTTCTCCGCCGCTTTCAGGTGGATGAGGTTAGGATCGCACTCTACGTAGTTTTGGTGGAAAAACGCGGCCGTGTATGCCTCGGGGTAGGCGAAATAGTAGCGGTAATCATTCCTTCGGGAGCAGGAGCCGAGGGCAAGGGACAGCAGGAGCAGGATGGTCAGTGCTTGCGTGATTCTTCTTTTTTTCATGGAATTTCTCCTTTCTCGGATGGAAGCATTCACCCTACAAGACGCATTTTTCAGCGGTTCATTACGGAGAGCACGAAAAAAATGAAGGAAAACCGATCAGAACCGCCACCCGTGGGTCAGGATCTCGTCCACAAGAGTAGCGGCGAACAGAAGGAAGGTCGCGGCGCTGATGCTCCACATAGCGGGCGCGGGGATGCGCTCCCACCGGGTCAGTAGTCCGTCGCGGTACCGCACCCCCAAAACGAGCTGAACCACCGCCCACGCCGCTCCCAAGAGGTAGATGATGAACGCCCCGTGAGGCGTGACGGGCAGAAGCTCCACCGCGTAGCCCGGGATATTCAGAATGAGATGCAACAGAAGAACCTCGGTCAGGTCATATAGGATGTGTCGCCGCGTCATGACGGTCTCCTTTCGGGGCTTTTCTACTATAGCATAGTTCCACGATCAATAGGAGAGTATTCCATGGGATACAAAAAACAAAACGAGATACAAGGCGGCCTCGACCGTATCTTGTATCTCGTATCTCGTATCTCGTATCTTGTATCTCGTATCCCGTATCCTGTATCCCGTATCAGATGGGCAGCACCGCCACCGCGATCCCGACGTAGATGAGCAGGGTGAGGGTGTCCACCACGGTGGTGATGAAGGGGGAGGCCATGACGGCGGGGTCCAGTCCTACCTTTTTCGCGCCAATGGGGAGCAGCACCCCCATGAGCTTGGCAAAGACCACGGCGCAGAACATAGTGACCGACACGATGAGGGCGACCTCCACGGTCTCCACGGTGAACATCAGCTTGAGATCCACCAGCATGGTTTTGATAAAACAGGCGGCGGCAACGGTGAGACCGCAGACGGTAGCCACCCGCAGCTCCTTCCACAGCACGCGGAGGATGTCACGGGGCTCGATCTCCCCCAGAGACAGTCCGCGGATCACCGTGACCGAGGTCTGGGAGGAGGCGTTACCGCCCGTACCCGTCAGCATGGGCACAAAGACCGCCAGCGACAGGGTGGCGGCATCCAGCACGCTCTCAAAATGGGCGAGGATGGTGCTGGTAAAAGTGGCCGAGAGCATGAGCAGAAGCAGCCACGGAACACGGTTCTTCCACGTCTCAAACACCCCCGTTTTGAGGTAAGGCTTGTCGGTGGGGGAAATAGCCGCCATCTTTTCGATATCCTCGGTGGCCTCGGTCTCCATGACGTCCATCGCGTTATCCACCGTAACGATACCCACCAGGCGGTACTCGCGATCCACAATGGGGATGGCCAGCAGACCGTATTTCGCCACGGTGTTGGCCACGGTCTCCTGATCGTCCATGGTAGAGGCGCAGATGATGTCCTCGTCCATGATGTCCTCAATGAGGTCATCGGCGGAGGCGAACAGCAGATCCTTCAAGGGCACAGCACCCTGCAACACGCGCTGGGCATCCACCACGTAGGCCACGTAGACCGTCTCCTTGTCCACACCCGTCTTACGGATGCGGGCGATGGCCTCGGCGCAGGTCATATCACGGCGGAGATCGATGAACTCAGCGGTCATGACGCTGCCCGCGCTGTCCTCGGGGTAGGCCAGGAGGCGGTTGATGTCGGTGCGGGTCTCGGGCGTGGCGTTCTTCATGATGCGGCGCACCATGTTGGCGGGCAGCTCCTTCAGCATCTCGGTGGTATCGTCCAGAGCCAGCTCCTCCACCATAAGGGAAATTTCCCGATCGGTCATGGCGGCGATGATGCGCTCCTGCTCCTCGATCTCCAGCTCGGCAAAAACCGCAGCGGCGGTGTCCTTATCCAGAAGCTTGAAAACGGCGGGGATACGCTTGGGCTCCAGCTCGTCGAAGAACTCAGCGGCATCCACGGGGTTCAGCTCGGAGAGCTCGTCACGGAAGTTGGCGTAATGGCGGGTATCCAAAAGATTTTCGAGATACTCGAACTTGCGCTCCATCTCCTGGGGACGTTGCTCGGCGAGGATCTCCTCCTCCTCCTCGATGTCGGCCTCGACCTCCTCGATGGCCTCCTCGATGGCCTCCTCTACGGTCTCCTCGGTGATCTCGTCCTCGGCATCCAGGATCTCATCCTCGTCGGCATCGGCGTAGAGCTCGGCGGGCTCGGCGTAGATGTCCACGGGCTCGGGATTCTCGTCGGGAGCGTCGGAATACTCCCCCTCGGTGTAGTCGAAGCGGTCGCCCGTAAAGCCCCGTGCGGTCTTTGTCTCGGCTGTCCCGACGGGCTCGGCGGCTACGTTGCGTTCCAAAGGATGATCGGTTCCGGTATTCTTTTCTCGCGCAGGCTCCTTCGCGGAGCCACTGACGGCTTCGCTTTCGCGGTCATGGGCGGCGGGGTTGCTCTCATCCTCGGGCATACGGGGATCGAGCAGTTCGTTCTCTCGGCTCATACGATCATCCTCCTTACTTTCTGCGTACTTTGATTGCGCGGTCGGGGCAGAAGCCGAGCCGCGGGCTTTTTTTCAGTATAGCACACAAGCGGGGATTTGTCAACCGCTTTTCTTGATTTTGGGCGAAATTCTTCGGTTTTAACGAAAAATCCGCAAAAACAGGGCTTATATCTTCAAATTTGTTCAAATATCTTTCTCAGAAGGGGATTTTTCACGTTTTTTCGTGGTCATTCATCGGATGGATCCCCGCGCCTGCATAAAACAAGACCCCCGCGAAAAGCCAATATCATTCAGATAAAAAATGAAAAAGGCTCTCCCTCAGGGAGAGCTCCCGCCGAGGGCGGGTGAGAGGGCAATGCCGCTTGGAACGCCCTCTCCGTCACGCCCTTCGGGGGTGCCACCTCCCCCGGAGGGGGAGGTTTTTGTTGTTATCCCAATGGTATTGGGCACAAAGCGAAGGTCATGGAGAGAGAATGCGATCACTCCTTGGCGGTAGCGATCTTGATGATGGCGACCACGCCGAGGATGACGGTCAGAGCGATGACGACCCAACCGATGATGCTCAGAAGCAGGTTCAGGATGGTCATGCCCACCGCCAGCAGCGTACCGCCGAAGATCAGCAGCACCACACCCAGAATGATACGCAAAATCTCGCGGCCGAGCTGCTCAGCCCACGCGGACTTAGCCAGCACGATGCGGATGATGGGGAAGATGATCATGTAGGCAGCCAGAATGACGGTGATGACCTTGCTCTGGGAGAAGATCAGACCCAGACCCAGAAGAATTCCGATGATGGACGCGATGAGGTCGAAGATGGCGCCCTTGGCCTTGAGGTTGGCGATGGAATAGATGAGAGAGGGGATATTACCGATGATGACGATGACGCCCCAAACGACGAGCGCCAGCCAGACCAGAGTTTCGGCCTTGACGACGGAGCCCACGATCACCAGGGCGATACCCATGAGGATGCCGAGGATCATGGAGATCACGCGGGTCGCGATGCGATTGTTCTTGGACATAGTTGTTTTCCTCCAAATATGTAGGTTTTCGGGCGGAAAGCCCGTATATAATCAAGCTCTTGCATGAGCGTTGATCCATTCAATAACGGCGGCCGGCAAAATTCCCTCCAAGGACTCTCCCCGCTTCATGCGCTCACGGGCGAGGGTGGAGGAGATGCCGTCGAAGGCGGGGTCCGCAGGCATATAGAGGGTCTCGGCGCGGCTGTCATGGGCGCGGTTGTAGAGGGCGTGCCTCTGCTCGTACTCAAAGTCCTTCACGTCCCGAACCCCCTTGATGATGAAGTCTGCCTCTACGCAGTCAAAGAGCTTGATGAGCATACCTCCCGCAGCGATGACCTCCACGTTTTCAAGATGGGCGCAAGCGACCTCGGCCATGGCGCGACGCTCGGACAGAGCAAACCGATAGCTCTTGACGGGCGCGCCCTGGACGTACTTCTGCATATCGTTGTTCATGACCGCCACCGTGACCTTGTCGAAGCGGGCGGCGGCACGGGTGATGATGTCCAGATGCCCCAGGGTGATGGGGTCGAAGCTGCCGGGAATGAGTGCGGAGCTCATGGCATTTCCTCCCTGTGGTAGATGTTGACGGGACAACAACCCATACAGGTTTATTATCCCACAATAATATAAACCGAATGTGAACGAATGGCAAGGCGGAGCGGAATCCCGCCCAAAAGCGGCTTTACGCCTTGGGAGTCAGAATGTTGACGTAGGCCGCGCCGTAGCGGGCGGACTTCACCACCTCAAACCGCTCGGACAGCGGCGTTCCAACCCCCAGCGGGTCAGGCTCGGCACTCTCCAGCACCACGATGCCGTGGGGCTTGAGCAGACGGTTCTCCAGCAGAGCCTCCACCGCCGCCTTACAGGCTCTCATGGCGTAGGGGGGATCGATGAAAACAATATCAAAGGGCTCCTTCCCCCGACGCTGGCGAAGGAACTCGGCAAAATCCGAGCAGATGACGGTACAGTCATCGGCGAGGCGGGTCTTTTCGGCATTTTTGGTAATGATCCTCACGGCATCCTTGGACTGATCCACCAGCACCGCGTGAGCGGCACCGCGGGAGACCGCCTCCAGACCCATCTGTCCCGATCCCGCAAAGAGATCGAGGACACGGCGACCCTCCAGCTCGAATTGCAGGCTGGAGAATATGGCCATTTTGGCTCGCTCGGAGGTGGGGCGGGTCATGTCGCCCTCCAGCGTGACGAGTTGAATGCCGCGGGCGCGGCCGGTGATAATGCGCATCATGGTGGTGTTGCTCCTTTGCGTGTGCTTGGTTCAAATTGGGATTTGTCGGGCTGCTGTCTGACGGAAGAGGCGGTGTAGCGCAACCCTCATCCGCCTCCCGCCGCATTCGCTGGTCGGCACCTTCCCCCGCGGGGAAGGCGAGCGCGTGGTGTGTTTTTTTCTATGCTTATACCCCAAAAACGTACTCATGCTTATAGGCTTTTAAGATAATGAGAAACACAAGACCCTTGCCTTCCCCGCTGGGTAAGGTGTCGCCAGCTCCTGCGGCGGCGACGAATGAGGGTGGATCGTGTCACCGCTTCTTCTGTCAGACAGCAGACCTATAAACAGCGATTTACTTTTTCCTATCGTAATAACTCCGGATATTCGCCGCGTCGGTCTTGGAAATTCCCTTGACGGCGGCGATCTCGGCTTCAGAGGCGTTCTTGACCCCCGTGATCCCCCCGAAGGCGGTCAGCAGAGCCTTTGCCTTGGCATCGCCGATGCCCTTGATCCTGGTCAGACCGGAGTGGGTCAGGGTCTTGCGCTTGGCGGCATCCATACGGGACACGGTGAAGCGGTGCACCTCCTCCTGAATGCGGTAGATCAGCACGAACACCCCGTTCTCACGCGCGATGCTGATCTCTCCGTCCTCGGTGCAGAGGGCGCGGGTCTTGTGGAAATCGTCCTTGACCATACCGAACACGGGAATGTCCAGTCCCCTTTCCTCCATCAGCTCCCGAACCACCCCCACGTGACCCCGTCCGCCGTCCAGCAAAATGAGGTCGGGGAGCTTGCTAAAGGAGCCTTCCCCGTCGTTCAGATGCCCCAGACGGCGATCCAGCGTCTCTCGCATGGAGGCGTAGTCATCGGTGGTTCCCGCCACCGTCCTGATCTTGAAGTGGCGGTAATCGGTCTTGTTGAACCTCCCCTCCTCGCAGACGATCATGCCCGCGGTGAGGTGCTCGGTGCCGAGGTTGGAGATGTCGTAGGCCTCAATACGGGAAGGGTAGGTAGGCAGCTCCAAAAGCTCGGCCAGCCGCGCCAGCGCGCCCTCGTCCTTTTCAGCATCCAGACGGTGACGGCGCACCTTCTCGGCGGCATTGGAGCGCACCAGCTCGCAGAGGGTGTGGTTGGCTCCCCGCTCGGGGGTGCGGACACTGACCTTGTGACCCGCCAGCTCGGTGAGGTACTGGGACAGCCCCTCCATCTCCTCGGCATCCAAGGGAAAGGACAGAAGGATCTGCTTGGGGATACACTCGCGGACACGGTAATGCTCGCAGATGAAGGCTCCCAGAGTCTCCTCGTCCAGAATACGCTCGCCGCCCGCCAAAAATTCCTCCTTGTCCACCACCGCGCCTCCGCGAATGTAGAATACCGACACGCAGGCGGCTACATCGTCGGCGAAGAAGCCGATCACGTCCTGCTCTGTATCGGGGGCGGCCACCACCGTCTGCTTCTGGCGCAGCCGCTCCAGAGCGGTAATGGTGTCTCGACAGCGGGCGGCGGCCTCGTACCGCTCGGCCTCGGCGTGGGTATACATCTCCTCAGTCAAACGCCGCTTGACCTCTCCCGTGTTTCCCCGCAGAATGTCGGCGGCCAGCGCCACCGTGGCGGCGTACTCCTCCTCGGTGACATTTCCCGTACAGGGGCCGCAGCATCGCCCCATCTGGTAGTACAGGCAGGGCCGCTCCTTACCAATGTCCCGCGGGAAGCGACGGTTACAGGTGGGGAGACACAGCACCGCGCGGAGAGTATCCAGCACTGAAAACACGGTGGAGACCCCCGAATAGGGGCCGAAATACTTGCCCTTGTCCTTGTCCCGCTTACGGGTCATGATGAGACGGGGGTAGGGCTCGTCGGTGATCTTGATATAGGGGTAGGACTTGGCATCCTTGAGGCGGATGTTGTACTTGGGGCTGTGCTGCTTGATGAGGGTGTTCTCCAGCGTGAGTGCCTCTATCTCGGTGTCGCAGAGAAAATACTCGAAATCCCGCACGGCGGCCACCATACGGGAGGTCTTGATATTCTTCTCCCCGTTCCGGAAATACTGGGACACGCGGTTCTTGAGCCTGCGGGACTTGCCCACGTAGATGACCCGTCCTTCCCTGTCCTTCATGATGTAGACACCCGGAGTCAGGGGCAGAGAGTTGGCCTTATCCAGCAGGGCTCTGCGTTCTTCTTCTCTCGTTGGCACGGCGGACGCTCCTTTCCCTGAAATCTGTCAGGCGATTACATCATGTTCAAATTTGGATTTAGCGAAGGGTTTTGCATATGTACTTTTCTTTCCGTGGCGAAAGAAAAGTACCAAAAGAATCGCCACTCAAGGGAGTCACCCACGGTGCCTCCCTTAAGAAACCCACCACCTGATCTGCGCGACTCTTTCGCCCACAAAGGGGCGAAAGAGTCTGAT
>JAZNUO010000384.1:0-11096 GCA_045592305.1 Eubacteriales bacterium
AAAGAGTCGCGCAGATCAGGTGGAGGGTTTCTTAAGGGAGGCACCGTGGGTGACTCCCTTAAGTGGCGATTCTTTTGGTACTTTTCTTTCGCCACGGAAAGAAAAGTACATATACAAAACTCTTCGATAAACCCAAATTTGACGATTTACCCTCCCCGCAAGATTTCCGTATAACCTCCTTGACAAACGCCATGGAATATGCTATAATGAAAATAGTTAGTCGAGCTAACGAATCGGAGGAAGATATGGACGACCGTAAACGCCTGGAAGAACTGAATACCCTCCTGGTGGATACCTTTGACGCGGTTCTGCGGGTGGAGGAGAGGAGCCTCAAGCACGTGGGCGGGGGAGACCTCAGCATCGCTGAGTTCCACACCTTAGAGTGCATCGGCGGCGGGCAGGACAACCGCCGCACCGTGGGCGAGATCGCCGAGGCTCTGGACGTTACCGTCCCCACGGTCACGGTCTGTGTGAACAAGCTGGTCAGAAAGGGCTACGTCACCAAGACCCGCAGTGAGAAGGATGCCCGTGTCGCCATCATCGAGCTGACCCGAGAGGGAAGAAAGATGAACCGCCTCCATCGCTACTTCCACGAGCAGATGATCCTTACCGTGGAGGATGAATTCTCCGACGGGGAGATGGAGATTCTCATCCGCTGTCTTCGCAAGCTCAACGGCTTTTTTGAGGAGAGGGCCTGACCCCGAAGCCCTGCCGCCCGCGCGCGGAGCTCCATAGATTATCCAATAGATCATATTGAAGGAGATCAGAACCATGAAAGAGAAACTCGTACAAATTCTGGCCGAATACAAGAACGTAGACCCCTCCGAGATCAAGACCGACGCACCCTTCACCGAGCTGGGGCTGGACTCTCTGGACGTAGCCGAGCTGGTCATGCAGATCGAGGACGAGCTGGGTGTGACTCTGGAGATGTCCATCAAGTACAACAGCATTGACAAGCTGGCTGCCTACATCGAGGAGCACGCCTGACCCCTCGCCCGCGAAAGCTTCTTATGGAGACAGCAACCAGTAAGATCGCCATCGTGACCGAGACCCTCTGCTGCATGAGCGAGGGGGACTGCGAGGCCTACGGGGTCCGCATGATCCCCCTCGCCTGCCAGGTGGGGAGCACCGTCACGGGCGATCGTATCATTTCCGTCGAGCAGTCCGTACCCGATGGCGAGGGGTGGTCGGTGCCCCCCTCCGAGGAGGCCTACCGCGCCCATTTCGAGGGACTCCTGACCACCTACGACGGGGTGCTCTGTATCACCGCCTCCCGCAAATTCAGTGACTCCAACCGTCATGCCGTTCTGGCCGCCGCGAGCTTTGGCGGGCGAGTGACCGTCATCGACAGCGGAGCCGTGGCAGGGGGTCTTTTCCTGTTGGTCCTCCGTGCCCGCCATCTGGTGACGCTGGGCTACCCCATGAGCCGCATCAGGGCCGAGCTGGAGTCCTACAAGAACACCTTGAGGATCTCCTTCACCACCGCCGGTGTGAAGGTTCTGCAAAACGCCAACCGACTGGTCTGCAAGCCCCCCGCGGAGGGCTGGTCCAGGAAACGCCGTCCCATCTTCCGCATTGAGAACGGCAGCATCGGTGTCACTGACTTCACCGAGGACGACCGCGCCACCGTCGTAGCCCTCCTGTCGGTGCTGGAGGATCCCCGCCGCGCCCGCCGCGCCCCCTCCCACGTGGTGGTGCACTTCGCCAACCGCACCCGTACCGCAGAGTACCTGCTCTACCGCCTGCGGGAGCTCTACCCCACCGCCACGGTCTACGAGCGTCCCATCACCCTGTCCATCCAACTGAATCTGGGGTACGATATTCTGGGGGTCATCGGAGATTAATATCCACGCAAACGGCTTCCGACGGGGGCCGTTTTTTCGTTCCTTGGGGGCATCCGCCGATCATCCCAAAGGGCGACCGTTTATCCCAAGCCCCTTGACAGGGGGAAGGAAGTGTGCTATACTATCGGTAAAATCACCGATCGGGAGGAAAAACATGAACGGTACGGTAAAGCAAGCCCAAGGGGAGAAGCCCCGTGAGCGGGTAGGATGGGGCATTTTTGGAGCGGCTCTCTTTTCTCTGGCGGGAGCCTTGACCTACTACGTCTTCTGGACGGTGGGCATCATCGCCGCCCTCAGCGGTCTGATCGGGGTCATCTGCGCCATCAAGGGCTACGAGATCTTCGCCCGCCAAAGCACCAAGCGGGGGATTGCCATTTCGGTGGGAGCCGCCGCCGCGGTGCTGATTCTGACCTGGTACGTCTGTATCTGCCTGGACGCCCACACCGTTTACGAGGAGATGTACGCCTTGGGGGAGATCGAGGCGGTCCCCCCCGTGACCTGGTGTCTGGCCAACGGCTTGGCCTTCATCCCCGCCAATCCCCCCGCCCTGTGGGATCTGATCGTCAGCTTGGCCTTGGCCGCTCTGGGCTGCTGGGGGTACGTGGCCCGTGCCGTAAAGCTTCGGGAGGAGATCGAGGAGCGGCAGACCGCCCAAGCCCGTACCATGGAGTTGGCTCGTGCCCAAGCCGAGCAGGCCGCCCGCGCCGCCGAGACCGAAGCGGAACGGGAAGGGAGCGAACGCACGCCCGAAGAATAAGAAAATGACCCGCGGGTTTGGCTACTCTTATACTAATCTCTAAATAAAATATCAAATCAACAGCACGCGGGCTCCCTCAGTCGCTGCGCGACAGCTCCCTCTCGGAGGGAGCCTAAAAGCGACGGTTTCTGCTTGTAAAAGGCCCCCTCCGGGAGGGGGCTGGCACGGCGTAGCCGTGACTGGGGGAGAGCGCGGGCAAATAATTCGGCACTTTTTTAACCGGCAAATCAATGCTTTTATCAGAGAATAGTATTAAAGGAATATCACGGTTACAACGCAGAAAAAAGAGAGAACTCAGCGGCTTTCATGCCACCTTGTTCTCTCTTTTTTGCTTTTATCGCCGGTTTCGCATCGGTTGAAGAAACGCGCCGATCAGCGGCTTCTGCGCACCATATCGATGTACCAGAACAGGAATCCGGCCGCCAACACCAGCACGATGACCAGAACGTTGCCGACGGTCTGTCCGCACCCGCCCTTGTCCTCCTCCTTGGTCTCGGCATCGGTGGCGGGGGCTTGGGTCTCGCCGCCTTCGTCGGTGACGGGCTCGGCGGTGGTCTCCTCCTCGTAGAAGAAGGTCTCGCTCTCCATAAGGACTCCGCACTCCGAGCATTCCGTGTGATGCCTTCCCGCCTCTCCGAAGCCGGGGTTGCGGTCAATGATCCAGTCGCCCGCCGTGTGTCCCGTTGCCGCTACCACGTTGTCGGTATAGGCGTGCTTACAGGTGTCGCAGGTGTGAAGGATATACCCGGGCTCGGTGCAGGTGGGGGAAACGAGGGTATCGGTATAGCTGTGCCCCAGCTTGTCCGCCAGAAGGGCGAAGCAACGGGTACAGGTCTGCGCCTCGGTACAGGTCGCCTTCGCACCGGCTTTGTGGCCAAGGGCGTTCCGGAAATCGTCCAGATAGGTATGGGCGCAGCGGGAACAGGTACGGGTGGTGAAGCCCCGCTCCAGACAGGTGGGATCGGTCACCGTCTTATCGTACTTGTGCCCCAGCTTGGGGGACAGGATAGCGGAGCAGACCGTGCAGGTCTGGGGCTCGGTACAGGTCGCTGCCTCGCCGGGGGTGTGCCCCTTGGCGGAGACGAGAGCGTCCATGTAGGCCGTGCCGCAGCGGGAGCATTCATGGAGGTTGTAGCCTCGCTCCAGACAGGTGGGCTCCACCAGGCGGGTGCCGTAGTTGTGTCCCAGCTTGTCGGTGAGACGGGCACTGCAAACGGTGCAGAGCTGCGCCTCGGTGCAGGTGGCGGGAGCGCCGGGGGTGTGGCCGTTGGGGGCGATGGAACGGGTGTAGGAGTCCTCACAGCGGGAGCAGGTATGGGTCATGACACCCTGCTCGGTACAGGTGGGCTGGAGAGTCACCGAAGCCAGATGATCGTGTCCAAGTCTCGGGGTCAGAATATCACCGCAAACTCTACAGGTCTGGTCGGTCGTACAGGTGGCCGCATCTCCCTCGGTGTGTCCCGTGGCGTTCACGGGGGTGTCGGTGTAGGAATCACCGCAACGGGAGCAGGTGTGGGCGGTGTAGCCCGCCTCGGTACAGGTGGGAGGGACCACGGTCGCCTGATGGCTGTGACCCGGGGCGGATTCCATCAGGGTATCGCAGACCGTGCAGTGTACGTCGGTCTCGCATCCCACGGTGCCGTCGGGGGTATGCTCTCCAAGCTCGCCGTAGGGCTGCCAGCAGACCTTACAGACCGCCTGCTTCTGGCAGGTGGCCTCGCCGCCCATGTGTCCCCATGCCTTGCCGTAGGTGAAGGTCTCCTCACCGATCTCGCCGCAGGCGCAGGACTTGTAGTAGATCTCGGGGTTTTCGCAGTCGGCCTCGCTCTTGAGGTAGAGGGGGGCGGGGATCTCGCGGTCAAAGCTGTGGTCGGGGTGGAGGATCAGCGCGCGGGTCAGGACGGTGTTGTCATCACCCAGCGCCACGGTCGCCCACTCCTCCTCGGAACCGTAGAAGATCACGGCGGCGGGGGTGGTGTTCTCCAGAACCCGCTCGCCAACCGAGGTCAGGGTATCGGGAAGGGAAAGGGAAACAAGCTGACTACAGGAGACGAAGGCCTCGTTGCCGATGGTCTGGACCCCCGTGGGCAGGATCATCTCGGTCAGAGCGGCGCAGCCGTAGAACGCGCTGTCACCAATGAGCTGAAGTCCGTGATGCAGGGTGATCTCCGAGAGAGCGCGGCAGCCGAAAAAAGCTTCGTTACCGATGGCGTTCACTGAGATGGGCAGATCAACAGCCTTCAGGCGGGTACAGCCCGAGAAGGCAGACGTGGGGATCTCGCGGATGGAAACGGGGAGGATGACCGACTCCAACGCGCTACAGCCTGAGAACAGACCGGTTCCCAGAGAGGTGACGCGGACGGGAAGCTCGATCGCAGTCAGGGCGCGGCAGTTGGAAAAGGCGTTATCCCCCACCGACAGCAGGCTGGAGGGAAGGGTGATGTCGGTCAGGTTGCGGCAGTTGAAGAAGGCGTAATCTCCCAGAGAGGTGATACCCTCCCAGACCGTGACGGTCCTGATGAGATCTCTGTGGGAGTACCAAGGGGTGCTGCCGTTTGCGCCGCCGTAGTCATTCATATCGCCGGAGCCTGTCAGGATCAATTCTCCCGTGTTCATGTTCAGGGTCCAGGTGATGTTATCGCCGCACACGCCCTCCTCCAACATATCCTCGGCGGAGACGGCCAAGGAGAGCAGGGCGGTCAGCGCGAGGACCGTCAGGGTGAATATCGCTACTTTGCGTAATGTTTTCATGAGATGTCCTTCCGTTTGATTAAAATACGTATACAGAGATCATAAACAACGGTCATACACTCGATATTATAACACACAATTCGACAGAATGCAAGACCTTTTTGGGCATTTCTTTCTTTTTCTCATCCCTGTTTTGACTTGTTTCAATGCGTTTGCGCTTGACAAACGGGGGGATTTGGGGTATACTGTATCCGTAACGGTCGGGCTCGCCGTCCCGCCGCCCCGAAACGCGCCGCTTTTAAATGGGGGTTTATCGAACTGTTTGACGGAACAAATCGGTATGTTTCTCGGTGGCTACTCATCCGTCACGCCCTTCGGGCGTGCCACCTTCCCTCACAAGGGAAGGCTCATGCAGTGTGTTTCTCGTCGAGCTAAAAACCCTTAGGCATCAGTATGTTTTCGGTTTCAGGAGAACGAAAGGCACACTACGAAAGCCTTCCCTTGTGAGGGAAGGTGTCCTCCGAGCAAGCTCGGCGCGAAGCGTGACGGATGAGTAGCCACCCTTCCCCATTCCACTCTCTTCCGTCAGACCGACAAACCCAAATTTGAAAGTGGTCTGAGAAATTACGAGAAAATTTGCGAGAAAATTTAATAGTATTAAATTTTACCAACACACCGCCAATCGGAGTTATTCTATGCTATAATGTATCTGTCGAATTATGTAAACGGAGATGAACATTCATGAATTCCTTTGAAAGGATCCTATACCTGCTACAAGCCGACATGGAGACTCCCGTCTCATACGGCGTATGGCATATCTGCTTTTTGCTTTTGACGGTTGCCGCTTCCGCCTTTGCCGTGTGGCGGTTTCGCGATGCCTCGGAAAAGGCCATGCGAAGGGTTTTGCTGGCGATCTGGATGGTTCTGGTCGCGCTGGAGGTCTACAAGCAGCTCGTGTATTCCCTGAGCGTATCCGACCAAACGGCAAGCTGGAGCTACCAGTGGTACGCCTTCCCCTTCCAGTTCTGCTCCACCCCTCTGTACGTCCTCCCCTTCGCCATCTTCCCGAGAAGCGAGCGTGTGCGAAGCGCCGTCATGAGCTTTCTGGCTACCTTTTCCCTCTTTGGGGGTCTGGCGGTCATGGCGTATCCCGGTGACGTGTTCATCAGCATGATCGGGATCAATATCCAGACCATGGTGCACCACGGAAGCCAGCTTGTTCTGGGGGCTTTGATGGTGGCTTGGAACCGCCGCTCCATGGGCAAGGTCTTCTTTGCGCGGGGGGTGACGGTGTTCGCCATACTCGCCACCGTGGCTATGCTGCTGAACGTCGGTGTTCATGTCGCCCTTGCCGCCGCGGGGATGGGGGATACCACCTTCAATATGTTCTTCATCAGCCCGTATCACCCCTGTACCCTCCCCGTCCTGTCCGCTATTTATCCTCTGGTTCCCTATCCCTTTTTTCTGGGGCTGTACCTGTTCGGCTTCTCGGCCGTGGCAGGCATTGTGTTTGCCTTGGAAAAGGGCATCCTTCACCTGATCGGGCGGAGAGATCGCAAGGGGCAGGCTTGAGCCATGGTAAAATCCAAGCCCCTTTTGGCGGGTGCTACGGTTCTGTTCCTGATCGCCGAGACCCTGCTGGGGATCCGCTTCCAGACAGGCGGTGAGGACGGACGGCTCCTGCGGTTTATCACCGTGGCGCTGGCCTGCCTGTTCTGCGTTCTTTTCGCGGAGCGGTCATGGGAGTACCTGCTGACGCAGGCCGCCCTTCTCCTGACGGTCTGCGCGGATTGGTTTTTGGTCCTGCCCCCGTCACCCAAGCAGCTCCCGGGTATGATGTTCTTTTCGGCCGCTCAACTGCTCTACGCTGCCCGTCTGTATCGGTCGGAGGCGAACTCCAACCGCCGTCGGGGACAGGTCATTTCCCGTGTTTGCCTGTCTGCCTTAGGGATGACGGCGACGGTGCTGGTATTGGGAAAGAGCACCGACGCGGTGGCGCTGATCTCCCTGTTCTACTATGCAAATTTGATTCTGAACGTGGTCTTTGCCTGGATGCAGACACCGAGGCAGCCCCTTTTGGCGGCGGGCTTTACCCTGTTCCTCCTCTGCGATACCCTGGTAGGGTTCGCCTTTCTGGACGGCTACGTGACGGTGGAGGAGGGCTCTCTCATCCACCGCATCAACCACCAGGGCTTTGATCTGGCCTGGGCATTCTACCTCCCCTCTCAAATGCTTCTGGCGCTCAGTCTCCTTCCCGCGCGCCGGAGAAGAGACCGTTCCGCCGCGTCCCCTCAGCTTCCGTAACGGAGTCATCCGCGCCTGAAAGGAGTATTTCATGAAAGAGTTTCTTGGCATTGGCGGCTACACCCGCGAGCCCGAGGGCTACCTGTCCTGGCAGCACATCCTGTTCGTCGGGCTTTTACTTCTTACCATGCTCGCCCTGTCGGTATGGCTGGGTCTGAGCAACCGAAAAAAGGACGGTCGCGCAAAGAATCTGACCTTGATCGTCACCGCCATCCTCATAGACGTCATCGAGATCGCCAAGATCGCCATTATGTGCTATCGGAGCGACGATCCCACCACATGGCACAACCACCTCCCCCTGTTCCTGTGCAGCATCCAGCTCATCACCATCCCGCTGGCCGCCTTCACAAAGGGGCGCGTGCGGGAAGCCGCTCTGGATTTCGTGTTCATCTTTGGGCTTCTGGGGGCTGTCCTCGGTACCGTTGGCGCGGGACAGAACTACAACGCCTATCCCGTTCTCTCCTTGGACAACGTAGCCTCGGGGCTGACCCACTGCATATCGGGCTTTGCCTCCCTCTATATCGTGCTGTCCGCTCAGGCCAGCATGAAGAGGCGGAATATCCCCATCACCTACGCCATCCTCGGTGTTTTCTGTATCGCCGCCTTTATCGCGAATCTGCTTCTTGGCACAAATTATATGTTCCTCAAGCAGGGCGACGGTACCCCCTACGACATCCTCTACAATCTCGTGGGCGGCAGTTCCGTTCTCTACCCCATCGGTGTGGTGGTGTTATTCCTGATCTACATAGCCGCCTTCTACGGTGTGTTCTTCCTGATCCAAAAGAAAAAAAGAGCCCCCGCCGCCTGAGGAATCAGCAAAATTTCCCGGGAAATTCCGGCAAAAATCTTTGGATTATTTTCGGAAAACCTCTTGACAAATTCTCCTGACTATGCTATAATATCACCTGTTCCGCGCGGGCATGGCGGAATTGGCAGACGCGCTAGATTCAGGTTCTAGTCGGGGCAACTCGGTGGAGGTTCAAGTCCTCTTGCCCGCACCAAAAAACAGGGAGTGCAGTAGCACTCCCTGTTTTTTTGGTGCGGTTTAGCACAAGAGGACTTGAAGGGGAGCGGTAGTGAATGACGCGCCGGTGGCGCGTCAGAGCCGCGACTGACCGAGGAGCGTAGCAAAGCCGAAATTCCCTCGGCTTTGCGTCGCAGCGACGAGAATCAAGTCCTCTTGCCCGCACCAATACAAGAAGGGGCTGCTTCATTAACCCAGCCCCCAAAAGAAAAGCGACAGCTTTTTACCGAAAAGGTATTGAGCTGTCGCTTGCTTTGTTGTATAATTAAATTGCCAAAAATAACCCTACAAGAAAGCGAAGTAATTATACAACAATGAGAGACAAAAGTCAAGTAGTTTTGCCGTTAAATTTAGGGATTTGTATTCCGAAAGATGATTTTGTATTCAAAGTAGCCGAGATCTGCGAGGAATTAGACTATACAGAGCTGTATAAAACTTACGTCCGCGCGTGGAGAAAGGTCAACCCGGTCACCCTGTTTGAAATACTGGTATTTGCCTACATGAACAGAATATTCACGTCACGAGAGATCGAACGATCTTGCAAAACGGATATCCGGTTCATGTGGCTTCTGGACGGAGAGCCCGCGCCGAGCGATTCCACCATATCGAGATTCATGAGAGGGCATCTGGCAGAGGTGATTGAGGATCTGTTTTATCAATTTGTAGCGAAGCTCTGCGAAATGGGCGAAGTGAAGTTCAAGAATCTGTTTGTGGATGGAACCAAGATCGAAGCGTATGCCAACAAGTACACCTTCGTCTGGAAAAAGGCCGTAGAAAAGAATCTCACCAAGCTGGATAGGAAGATCGAGACAGTTCTCCCCGTCATTGCAGAAAGGTATGGCTTCACTTCGGAAGTGCCTCTTGACGAATGCCACGAAGCCTTGGTCAGGCAGGCGCAATGGCTGAATCTTGAGTTTGCCATAGGAAAAGGACATCACAAAACACAACTGCAACGGGACATTGAAACGCTGGAAGGCTTTTTGAGTAAGAAAGCGGAATATGCATCTCATTTGGGTAAGTTTGGGAATCGAAACAGCTATTCCAAAACCGACGTGGACGCGACCTTCATGCACATGAAGGAGGACTATATGCGCAACGGTCAGCTCAAGCCGGGCTACAATATCCAGATCGGTGTGGAGAGTGAGTACATCGTTGGAGTTGGTTCGTTTGCAAACAGAACCGACGTGAACACGCTGATCCCGTTTTTGAATCGCATCCAAAGTCATACCCACAGAAAGTTTGAGCGAATCATAGCCGACGCGGGCTATGAGAGCAGCGAGAACTACCTATACCTCCAAGAAAACGGACAGGAATGCTATATCAAGCCTCAGAATTACGAGATCAGCAAGACGAGAAAGTATAAGACCGATCCGTATTCGGTGGAGAACATGGCCTATAGCGCCGCCAAGGACGAGTACACCTGTCTCGATGGACGAAAGCTGAAGTTCCGACGTGAGAGCAAGAAAACCACCGAAAACGGATATGTCGTCGCTACCCGGTATTACAGTAACGACAAGTGCGGCAGATGTCCTCACAAAGGGAAATGTCACAGGTCACAAAAGGGATACCGCACGGTTCGGGTCAATCAGGTGTTGAACGAATTTCGTCCAAAGGTACTGGAAGCACTGACGAGTGATGAGGGGATCCTTCTGCGGAGAAACCGCTCTATCCAAGTCGAGGGTGTTTTCGGTGTTCTCAAAGAGGACTACGGTTTTCGGCGTTTTCTGACAAGAGGCAAGCGAAATATTGAGACCCAGTTTTTCCTTCTCGCGTTTGCTTTTAACATTGAAAAACTCTGCAACCGCACGAAAAAAGGAAGAATTGGTCTCGATCTGTTCCCTTTGAACGCTTCTTAGTCCAATTCTTCGCAATTCAATATTGATTTGAAAATCAAGGATTTTAATGATCCTTCTTTTTCTGTACCCGTTTTTGCCTCTTTTTGAGGCTTTTTCTATTGTTGTAGCTTAAATATACTGACTTACATAGCAAAGGGCTGAGCCATTTGCTTTCTGAAAAGCTTTTGACTCAGCCCCTTTTGTGTGGTGAAAAAGATTTCAAATTTGGGTTTATCGAACTGTTTGACGGAACAAATCGGTATGTTTCTCGGTGGCTACTCATCCGTCACGCCCTTCGGGCGTGCCACCTTCCCTCACAAGGGAAGGCTCATACGGTATGTTTCTCGTTAACCCAAAAGTCTTTAGGCATCAGTATGTTTTGGCTTTAAGAGAACGAGAAGCATACCACGAAAGCCTTCCCTTGTGAGGGAAGGTGGCACGCGAAGCGTGACGGATGAGTAGTTACCCTGCCCAATTTCACTCTGCTCCGTCAGCCCGACAAACCCCAATTTGAACGTCTCCGGTCATCGCTTCAACCGAGAAGAATTCCCTCGATCTCGCAAAGACGGCTGACGGTATAGGTGATCTCCATATCCGCGGGGGCGGCCTTGCCCTTGGGATTGAACCAGCAGGTGTCCAGC
>JAZNUO010000385.1:0-4021 GCA_045592305.1 Eubacteriales bacterium
GGAAGGGGCGGAGGAAGCCTACTTTCAACAAGTTCCCCCCCCCCCCCCGTTCCCCTCGCCCCTGCCCGACAAACCCCAATTTGAAAGTCGGCTGAACAGTTACATTCATTGCGAATTTCGCATTACGAATTCGGGCGCAGCCCCCCACCCCCCAAATTCGGCAAAAAAGAAGAACCCGACACCAAAGCTGATGTCGGATCCTCTCGACCGTATGTGCTCTATCAGAAAACCGGAATGTAGACGACCTTTCACTTACAACCAAGGAAGAGGCGTGGGACCATATTCCCGCTTTGCGATACAGCGGATCAGCGGTCTCTTCTTCTGGCCTCGAAGCAGGCGCTACAGTACACGGGTCTGTCAGCGCTGGGCTGGAACTTCAGCTTTGCAATACCGCCGCAGTCGCTACAGGTTGCCTCGAAATACTGAACGTCAGCCTTACCGGCGTTCTTCTTTGCGTCGCGGCATGCCTTGCAGGTCTTGGGCTTGTTCTGGAAGCCCTTCTCGGCGTAGAAAGCCTGCTCACCGGCCGTGAACACGAACTCATTACCGCACTCCTTGCAGACCAGAGTCTCATCCTCGTAAACGGGAGCCTCAACGTTCGCGTCCATGATCTCGTCTTCGTACATTGGTTTTTACCTCGCTTGAAATATTTCGCTCCGCGGCGGACTCAGACCGCCATCTCGAGGCTGGTTGCCTCGCGTGCTGCTTGCACCATCGGAACAATTCATGATATATTCTATCACCCGCACCAAGGGAGGGGAGCCATGCCCTCAGTCCGCGGAGGACGTGAGCCTCTCCCGAAGCTTTTTGCGGATGCGATAGATGGCGTTATGGACAGACCGCTCGTCGCAGCTCAGTCCCTCGGCGATGTCGGCCACCGAGATGCCCGTGACGTACTGCCACCAGACCTTATTCTCGAAGTCCGAGAGATGCCCGCGGACGGTACGGCAGAGCTGGGAGAACCGCTCCTCCTCCTCCATCTCCCTCGCGGGGTCGGGGACGGTCAGATCCACCGAGAGCTCCTCCTCCATGGGAACCGATGCAACGCGGCGCAGAGTCCGCAAATGCCGCCACTCGGACACAAGACCGTTGCGCAGGCAGATCTTGGCGTAGAGACCGAAATCCACCGCGTCCTGCTCGGTATCGTAAGAGGAAACCGCACCGAGAAAGACCCGCTCGGCCTCCTCACGCAGATCCCGCAGCTCCTGATCGGTCATTTCGGACGCGCCGAAGCGAGCGACCGAGGATTCCAGCAGGGGGCGGTACTTAACGGTCAGGGCAAGGTAAGCCTCCCGACTGCCGGCTTGCGCTTTCAGAACCAGATCGCGGACGGCGGGGTCGGGCTTGCGGGGGGTATACAGCTCAGGCTGAGGGTGGGTATCTTTCATTCTGCTGCACCTTTTCCGACAGCGGTGTCCTCGTCAAATTATGACTAAAAAAGATACAACTGTCCTTATACTTAATATTATATCATGATTTTGCATAATGTCAAGACCAAATTTTCGACGAAAATTGTAGAATGATGACATTTTCACCAAAAAACGGCCTCGATTGTGAATAACCCCACAGGGAAAGGCCGCTGTTTTGGTTGTTTTGACCAAGAAAAATGACCGTTTTTGGCAAAATGCCTTATTTTAAAGTAAAAAGTTTGTGAATATTTTTTTGACCGTTTACGAACAAAACGAGCCCTTTCCATGGCAAAAATCGGCGAAATCACTACGCGGGCAAGGATTTTCCCTTTTAACGCCATGCACGGTTACATGGTGTACAGCCACCCGTACCTGCGACCGAAAATATTGATCGTCACCACGCCGCCTATGAACAAAGCGACGAAAAGGAGGGCGGCGGCGTCGCGGGCGCGATACCTGAGGATACGGAGCTTGGTGCGTCCCTCCCCGCCGTGGTAGCAGCGGCATTCCATGGCGGTGGCCAGCTCGTCGGCTCTGCGGAAGGCCGAGGCGAACAGCGGCACGATGATGGGGATGAGGGATTTGGCGCGGCTCACGAGGCTACCCGTGGTGAAGTCGGCTCCTCGGGCCTTCTGGGCGGACATGATCTTTTCGGTCTCCTCCATGATGGTGGGGATGAAGCGCAGGGCGATGGTCATCATCATGGCGAAGGCGTGGACGGGCACTTTGATCTTCGCCAGAGGGCGCAGGAGGCTCTCCAGCGCGTCGGTGAGGGCGATGGGGGTGGTGGTGTAGGTCAGAAACAGTCCCGTACCGATGACCATGGCGAGGATGCGCACCAGAATGAAGGCGGCGTGGTAAAGACCCTTCGCGTAGATCTTGATGACCCAGAATTCCACCAGCGGGACGGCTCCCTCCCTTGTGTCGGTGATCCAGAAGATATTCAGGACGGCGGTGAAGACCATGATGAAGATGAGAGCCTTGACCGAGCGGAGAATTACCCTCAGGGGGATGCGGGAGATGAGGATCAGGGCGAAGGCCGAGACCAGAAGCAGGAAAAAGGAGTAGGTGTTCTTACAGAGGAAGGACGCCACGATGTAGGCCACGGCGCAGATGACCTTGGCGCGGGGGTCCATACGGTGAAGCACCGAGTCGGCGGGGTAATATTGACCAAAGGTAAAGCCTTTCATGGGCGCTTCCCTCCTTCCCGATTCCTCTTAGCCTCGGAGAAGAGCTTCACGAGAGCGTCCTCAGCGGAGTCCACGGTGTAAAGTCCCGCGGGCATGGGCATACCGCCCTCCCTGAGAAGCAGGCAGAGCTTGGTGATCTGGGGAATATCCAGCCCCACCGCCTCCAGCTCGTCGGCACGGGCGAAGATATGGTCTCGGTCTCCCGCCATGAGCAGCCTGGCGTGGGCCATGACCACCACGTCGTCGCAATACCGAGCCATGTCCTCCATGCTGTGGCTGACGATGATGACGGTGCAGCCCGTATCTCGGTTGTAGTCGCGGATGCCTTGGAAAATGGTATGTCTGCCTTGGGGATCCAGACCCGCGGCGGGCTCATCCAGCACCAGCACCTCCGGGCGCATGGCCATGATGCCCGCGATGGCGACGCGGCGCTTCTGTCCCCCCGACAGGTCGAAGGGGGATTTTTCCATCAGATCGGCGTTGACCCCCGCGAAGGCGGCGGCCTCGTAGACCCGCTCCCTGATCTCCTCCTCGGAAAGCCCCATATTGCGGGGGCCGAAGGCGATGTCGGCGTAAACGGTTTCCTCAAAGAGCTGGTACTCGGGGTACTGCATGACCAGACCCACGCGGTAGCGCACCTTCCCAATCTCACGGGGCTTTGCCCAGATGTCCTCGCCGTCCAGCAGAACCCGACCTGCCTCGGGACGAGTGAGTCCGTTGAGAAGCTGAACCAAGGTGGATTTACCCGAGCCCGTATGACCGATGATGCCCGTGAGCTTGCCGCCGTGGATGTCCAGGGACACGGAGTCCAGAGCCTTGACCTCAAAGGGGGTACCCTTACCGTAGTAGTAGGTGATATTCTCCAGACGTATCTTGGGGTTTTCGGTTTGATTCATGATGGAAGCCGCCGTGGCTCCCTCTGCCGTCCCGACCGCTTGTGGGTTCAGGCGGCGCGTTTTTGTTTTCTTCATAATGGTTATCTTCCTCACATTGATGAAGGTAATGGGAAATCAAATTTGGGTTTGTCGGTGCGGGGCTCTGCCCCTGCACCCCGCCAAAGGGACTTTTGGAAAAGTCCCTTTGGAATCTTCAAAACTTTCAATAAATCATTGATAAATAGTGCTTTTTTGAAAGTTCTTGAAGGGTGTCCAGAGGGAAACTTCTTTCAAGAAGTTTCCCTTTGGCGTTCCCCTCGCCTCCCCGCAAAACCCCAATTTGAAGGCGGCTGAATAGTTATCCCCAGCTTCTCCGATCCTCCCCCGAGGTTTTCGGAGAAGTTTTCTTTTGAAGAATACGATTCTCCCCTTTACATTTCCCCCCGTTTGTGCTATAATATCCCCGATGCCGCGGGGAAGCGGGTGAAAATCCCGCACGAGCCCGTCGCCGTGTCGCGCCAGCCCTCCTACGAGGACAAAAGTCAGG
>JAZNUO010000386.1:0-5448 GCA_045592305.1 Eubacteriales bacterium
GGACAAGCCATGCCCCAAAAACAAGACCACCTCCCCCGTCCCAGCGCCGAATTCGTCTGCGACACCGCGGGGAGCATAAGTCGGATCGTAGCCATGTCGTTCTGTGAGCCAAGGAGTTGTTCCATGGAGTTGTCTTCCTAAGACCGCTTGGCCTCCGACTTGGACAAGCCATGCCCCAAAAACAAGACCACCTCCCCCGTCCCAGCGCCGAATTCGTCTGCGACACCGCGGGGAGCATCCTCTCCATCCGCATCCGCGGAGAGATCGACCACCACACCGCCGCCGCCATCCGTCAGGGCATCGACGCCACCCTCTTTGAAAAACGCCCCAAGACCCTCATCCTCGACCTCTCCGCCGTGGGCTTTATGGACTCCTCGGGGCTGGGGCTCATCATGGGGCGGTACTCGGTCATGAAGGAACTGGGCGGGGAGATGACGGTCTGGAACCCCTCCCCTGAGACCCGCGCCATCCTGACCCTGGCGGGCATGGAGCGGCTGGTGAAGATTGCCTATCCGCAAGGGGAGGAGCCTGCCGTCGGCGGTGGAGCCACAGGGGGCGGTCAGCCTTCGCCGAGCGCCACACCGAGAAAGCCCGTATTCCGTCAGCGCATGACGACTACCCCACCCGCCGCGCGGACGAGCTCCCGCACCCCTCGCAACCCCCGCGGGCGAAAGAAAAACGGGTTGGTCTATGAGACTGACCCCCGAAAGGAGAAAAAAGCATGAGCCGCACCCGTCGAACTACCCAATTTTCGGGGGAGATACTCAATAAGATCCAGATCAAGCTCCCCGCCCTGTCGGTCAACGAGGGCATGGCGCGGGCGGCGGTGGCGGCCTTCGTGTCCCAGCTGGATCCCGGTGTCACCGAGATCGCTGACATCAAATGCGCCGTTTCCGAGGCAGTGACCAACGCCATCGTCCACGGCTACCGCGATACCCCCGCCACGGGCAGCATTTCCATCACCGTCTCCATCCTGTCGGGCCGCGCCGTCAAGATCGAGATCAAGGACAAGGGCTGCGGCATCCCCGACGTGGGACAGGCCCGCCAGCCCCTCTACACCACCGACGCCGCGGGGGAGCGGAGCGGCATGGGCTTCACCGTCATGGAGAGCTTCACCGATGCCCTGAAGGTGACATCCAAGGTGGGAAAGGGAACCACGGTGACGATGTGGAAGAAGCTGAGCGAAAGAGGACGGATTTAGTACATAGAGTTCAAATTGGGGTTTATCGGGCAGGGGCGAGGAGAACGCCAGAGGGAAACTTCTTGCAAGAAGTTTCCCTCTGGACTCCCTTCAAGAACCTTCAAAAAAGTATTGATAAATAGACCTTTATTGAAAGTTCTTGGGATTCTTAAACCCTTCTTTCAAGAAGGGTTTAAGCGGGGTGCAGGGGCAGATCCCCTGCCGACAAACCCAAATTTGAGCTCCTTCCAACCCATGACAGGAGGAACACCCATGACCGAATCCGAAGCCCTCGACTATACCCCTATGACTGCCCCCGCCCCGTCCTCCGACCCCCGCTTTTCCCAAAACATCACGCTCATCACTCTCGCCCAAGGGGGAGACGAGACCGCCATGGAGAAGCTGGTTATGGACAACATGGGGCTTGTCCGTACCGTGGCGGTGAAGTTCCGCGACCGAGGCACCGAATTTGAGGATCTCATGCAGATCGGCACGCTGGGCATGATCAAGGCCATCCACAGCTTCGATACCTCCCGCGGCACCGCCTTTTCTACCTATGCCGTTCCTCTCATCGTGGGGGAGATCCGCAGACACCTGCGGGATGACGGTCTCATCCGTGTCAGCCGCGGTACCCGCCACACGGGAATGCTCCTCATGCGGGAGCGGGCGCGGATCGCCACCGAGGAGGGACGGGAGGCCACCGTCAGCGAGCTGGCCGCCGCGGTGGGGGTCAGCGTGGAGGATGCCGCCATGGCACTGGAGGCCATGTCCCCAGTGTCCTCCCTGTCCGACAACGCCTTCGGGGAGGACTCCCCTGAGCTGGGGGCGGTGATCCCCGACCGCGCGGATGCCGACGAAATGGCGCGGCAGATAGATCGCATCGCCCTGGCGCAGGTGATTGAGCAGCTCCCGCCCATGTGGAAAAAGATCATCCTGCTTCGCTACTACCGCGACATGACCCAGCAGCAGGTGGCGGATCTTCTGGGTCTGACACAGGTGAAGGTGTCCAGAGAGGAGAAGAAGATCATGGCGTTCATGCGGGAGAGACTTAGTTGAATACACCACAGCCCTCCGAGGACATCGGCGGGCTGTGTTTGTTTTTCGGGAATCGAGGGCGTTGACAAACCGATTGTTTTCTGCTATAATGGTACCATTCCGACGAGCAAATGCTGCGTTGCGGAAATTGCGGTTTGTCGGGGAGGCGAGGGGAACGCCAAAGGGAAACTTCTTACAAGAAGTTTCCCTCTGGACTCCCTTCAAGAACCTTTAAAAGGTATTACTTATCCATGTTTTTTTAAGGTTTTTGGAGATTCCAAAGAACCTTTTGCAAAAGGTTCTTTGGCGGGGTGCAGGGGCAGAGCCCCTGGCGATAAACCCAAATTTGAAATACATTCCCCCGAAAGGAGCCCTGCCATGACTACCGACACTCCGAAAAAACGCCTGCTTCGCGTCATTTTGATCGCTTGCGGCCTGCTGGCGCTCCTGGTGGGCTACGGTCTGTTCTACAATATCACGGGCTTCGGCATCCCCTGTATGCTTCACAAGATCACGGGGCTGGAGTGCCCCGGGTGCGGGTTGAGCCGCGCCATCGCCGCCGTGGTGAGGCTGGACCTTGCCGCCGCCTTTGGATTCAATCTTCTCTGGCCGCTTTACGCCGCCTACCTCCTCTGGGGGAGCGTCTCCATGGCCGTGGTCTACGTCAAGCGGGGGGAAGCGGGGTATCTGCCGGGAAAGACCTGGATGCACGCGGTCATTCTGGCGGTGGCGGTAGGGTACGGATTGCTGCGAAATATCTTCTGAACCGAAAAAGGAAAAGGGTGTCTCACGCGAAGGTAAGACACCCTTTTTTATGCGGTGGAAATCAGCCGCCCATAATGGCATCGTAAGTGACCCAGGAATAATCGTCGGCATCAGCGGGGGGATTGATGGTCGCCACGTCCACGTAGTTGTAATGAGCGGTCATGGTCAGCTCAAGCTCGTGGGTCTCGCCCTTCTCGACCTCTGTGACCAGATAGACGGCGGTCAGGGAAACCGTCTCGTACTTCTCGTAGGCGATGGTGGCAACCATGGTCAGGCTCTTCACCGTGGCCGTAGATTTCAGCAGCATCAGAGGGTCCGAGATCAGCTCCATCATGCGAGCCGCGCCGTCGGGGGTGAGGGCGGTACAGGTGACGACCTGCTTATCGTTGACCGTATTCATGGTCAGGGACTCAAAATCCCTGACACCGACGGGCATGATGATGCGGCTGTCCTTCATGAAATCCTTCAGAAGGTCGCCCTTGAGCATGGTCTTGACCTTCATAGGCTTCTCGGTGTAGGTGCTGTGAGAGTAGAGGATATCATCCACCACGGTGAACACGAAGCCCTGCTCGGTTCCCATGGTCTCGGCGGACATATCGATGTAAATATTCTTTCCGCTCACAGAGGCGGGGATCTTTTTGACGAAGGCGTTGAATACGATATCCATCACCACGTCATCGCAGGAGTAGTTCACGTCCATGGTTACGGTATAGGAATTCTGAGTCAGCTCCTTTTCCGCCTTGGCCATGGTGGTAGTCGCGGCAAAATTCTCGCCACAGGAGGAGAGGTAGCAGACGCAGAGCGACAGCAGAAGCAAGAGAGAGATTACACGCTTCATCATATAGAAAAGCTCCTTTCAATCGTAGCAGGGTTGACGATGGTCATACATATGTATATTATAACCCGACTCCGTGAAAAAGTCAATATATTTGGCGGATATTTTTGCCGAGAGCCTCGAAAACACGAAAAAGGGGTGTCTCCCATGCGCTTGCGTACGGTTGACACCCCTTTGACACGGGGCTCGGGGGAGGCGGGATCAGAACTTGAGATCCACGTCCACGGGCATACCGGTGCGGTCGGACTCGAAGGCGGCCTCCATGATGAGCATATCCACCATCATCTGGTGATGAGTGACGATCTGCTCGCACTCGCCGTCCATGGCGCGGACCCAGTTGCGGTAGTAATCGTGCACGTCAGCGTGGGGCTGAGGAATGGACTTCTCGGCAATGGACTGCTCATTTCTGGGGGCCATGGTCTTGGTGATACCGGCGGCAGTGACCACGGGCACCACTTCCTTCTCGTTGTAGTTGTGGCACCAGACCACGCGGGCGGGCTGACCCCAATCCGAGATCAGGGAGGCGCCGTCGCGGCCGATCATGTAGAAGCGGGGCAGAGCGATGAAGTTGGAGGTACCCACCTCCACGTGAACCGACAGATCGTCCTCAAAGTACATTTCCAGCTTGAAGCCGTCATCCACCAGCTCGTTGGTGATGTGGTCGCACTTGCACCAGATCTTCTTCAGAGCCTTGTCGGTGACGATGCCCATGATCTGGTCGATGAGGTGGATACCCCAGTCGAGGATCATGCCGCCGCCCTGAGCGGGATCCTGTCGCCAGTCCCCGGGGATACCGCGGGAGCCGTGGCAACGGGACTCGATGTGGTGAATGGGACCCAGATCGCCGCTGTTATAGATGTCGCGCATGACCAGAAACTCACCGTCCCAGCGGCGGTTCTGGTGAACCGAGAAGAGCTTGCCAGCCGCCCCCGATGCGTCGATCATCTCCTGCAAGTCGGCAGAGGACAGGGTAACGGGCTTCTCACAGATGACGTGCTTGCCCGCGGCCAGAGCCTGGAGCGCCAGAGGCTTGTGCATATCGTTGGGGACGGCGATGGTGACGAAATCCACTGCGGGATCCCCCAGAAGCTCCTCCAGGGAAGCGTAGGCGTGAATGCCTCTGGACTCGGCCAGCGCGCACTGTGAGGGCTTAATATCGTAAATACCCATCAGGTTAACAACGTCGCTGTTTTTGAGGAACTCGCCGTGCCAGCCGCCCATACCGCCGTAACCGATGATCGCTGCGTTTTTCTTTGCCATGATGTGATTCCTTTCTGCTTGGGGAACGAATCCGTATTCTCGCGAAAAGCATGTCCCGCGGTCAGCCATATTATACAACATATTCCGGGAAATTGCAAGGTGTTTTGCGGATTTTATCATGAAAACTTTTTTGCACAAGAGGGGCGAGTGACCACTTGTTTCTTGACAAACACGGCGGAATGTGCTATAATCAAGACAGCTTTTTTCAGGCGATTGCAAAATGTTTCAAATTTGGGTTTATAGAAGAGTTTTACCTATGTACTTTTCTTTCCATGGCGAAAGAAAAGTACATGGAGTCTATCGCGCCGATAAACCCCAATTTACGCAATTTCGCAATCGACTCCGGCACTTTCAAAGGAGGAACACTCATGAA
>JAZNUO010000387.1:0-6512 GCA_045592305.1 Eubacteriales bacterium
CTTGATAGGTCGGAGGTGTAAGTGCAGTAATGTATTCAGCTGACCGATACTAATTTCCGAGGGCTTGAACCTCTAACGGTTCATTTACAATGTTTGAGTTTCTTTTCTCTCGAAACTTTCTTCTTTCGGTTGCAAAGGTAAAACAAAGAGACGAGACGCTTCCTCGGAAGGGTCTTTTTCCTTTTTCTCTTGACAAACAAGAAGCAATCTGCTATAATGATCCTGGAAGTACTGATAGGCAAGCTATCTTCGGATGGTCCTAGTGTCGAATTCTCGGCAGCAGTGCTTCCTTTTGTTTTGGATAGTTTCATGTGAATGATTTGATTGGATTGGGGCATCCTCCTATATGAGAATATTTCCACACGGAGGCTCCCATGCAAAACACCCCGCCCGTCTACCCCGCTCTGACCGACAGCTACCTCGACAACGTCGCCCTCCTTGACCGTATCCTCCGCGTGGAGGAGAGCTTTGACCTCATCAAGAAGCCCCTGAAGGTGGGGCAGGACGAGATGACCCTGTACTACATCGACGGCTTCATCAAGGATACCGTCATGATGAAGCTCATGATGTCCTTTCTGGCGCTACAGGACTTGACTACCTCAACCGAGGAGCGGGGCGGTGTGGGGACGCTGGCCGAGACTGCCGTAGGGAAGTCCCATCTACTCCCCGCTCTGCGGTTCTGTGCCCGCGCTCTGCCCTACGTGGAGACCGACGTTACCGATTCCACCGACACAGCGGTGCAGATGGTACTCTCGGGGGCGGCGGTCATGGTGGGGTCTCCCTTCGGCAGAGCCGTGGTGGTCATCGACGCGCGGGGCTACCCCGCCAGGGATACCGCCGAGCCCGAGGGGGACAAGGTCATGCGGGGAGCGCGTGACGGGTTCGTGGAGACCCTCATCTTCAATACCGCCCTCATCCGCCGCCGTGTGCGGGATCCCGCCCTCACCGTCAGCTACCTGTCGGTGGGCTCCTCATCCAAGACCGACATCGCCGTATGTTATATGGAAGGAAAGGCTGACCGCGATCTGGTGGAGAAGGTCAAGTCCAAACTGTCGGCGGTGAAGACCGACGCGCTGACCATGGGGCACGAGTCCCTGGCCGAGGTCTTGATCCGCAAGCGGTGGTACAACCCCTTCCCCAAAATTCGCTACACCGAGCGCCCCGACACGGCGGCGGCTCAGCTCATGGAGGGAAGCGTGCTGGTGATCTGCGACACCTCCCCGCAGGTCATGATCCTGCCCACCTCCATCTTCGACTTCATGCAGGAGACCAACGATTTCTATTTCCCGCCCCTGACGGGCACCTATATCCGCGTGGTGCGGCACGCCGTATTCTGGCTGACCCTGTTCCTGACCCCCACGTGGTATCTGCTCATCATGCACCCCGAATTCCTCCCCGATTGGCTGTCCTTCGTCCTTCCTACCGAGACGGGGCGCATCCCCATCGTCGCCCAGCTTCTTTTGGTGGAATTCATGATCGACGGCCTGCGAATGGCCTCCCTGAATACCCCCAGTATGCTCTCCAACTCCCTGTCGGTGGTGGGGGGACTCATCCTCGGTGACTTCGCTGTACAGATCGGGTGGCTCATCCCCGAGGTCATCCTGTACATGGCCTTCGTGGCCATCGCCAACTTCACCCAGCGGAGCTACGAGCTGGGCTACGCCTTCAAATTCATGCGCATGGGGCTTCTGATCCTTACCGCCATCGGCGGCTATTGGGGCTTTGGCGCGGGACTTGTCGGCATCGTGATCCTGCTGTTGACCAACGTCACCGTAACGGGGAAGCGGCATTACCTGTATCCTCTGATCCCCTTCGACGGAAAAGCCCTCAAATCCCTGTTTTTCCGCGTGCGCAAGGATCAAAGCTCCTGAAGCGCCGAGCGATCCGCCTCCGTTCCTTTTTGGGTGAGCTCTCACCCAAGGGCGGCGGCGGATTGTCTTTTTTATGGAAGAAAATGGGAAATATTAACCCCAAACGGAGGTTTCGGAGCCCAAAAATCAAATTGTGAACGGGAGCGGAGCCCAAAAGGGGCTTCAGAGTCCGAAAAAAGAAACGGCATTTTCTTTGGGTGGGGAAGCATCACTGTCTTTTTGTGGGTTTTGTCCGCCTTGTGGAGCGGAGGTGGAGAGGACGGGGTAAAAAAATATGCTTTTTCATTTGTAAACAATATGTGAATGTTTTGAGAACCTACTTGACGAATTCCTGAATATGGTATATAATTAGGGCACGGTGGAGAGAAGTGGAGCAAAGTGGTGGAAAACGGCGCAAAATCTTCTCCTGTCTGGCTCTGAAAAGCGACCATAGGCTTGCCTGTGTCCAGGAAATTTCGTGAAAGGAGGAATCGCGGTATGCTGACCGGCGAATATAAGCACGCCCTCGACCCTAAGAAGAGACTCTTTATCCCGGCTAAGCATCGGGAGGAATTGGGGCCTTCTTTTATCATCGTAAGAGATATTCGCGAATCCTGCCTTAAGGTTCACTCACTCGAAAGCTGGCAGGCCTTTGTCGCGCCCATTCGTGAAATGCCCCGCGCACAATCTGAAAAGATTCTGCGCTTTCTGTACCGTGACGCCGTGACCGCTGAGCCTGACTCTCAGGGTCGTGTCGTCCTGAATACCACCCTCATCGAGCATGCCAGGATCCTCAAGGATGCGGTGGTGGTCGGTTGCGGTGACTACGCCGAGATCTGGTCTGCTGAGGAGTATGACCGTGTCATTGGCGGTGAGGACGCCGACGAGCTGCGCGACGCCCTTGAAGCGCTCGGTCTGTAAGATATGACCGAGAAAGAGAACTACACCCAAGTCCCCGATCTTTCGGTCAACGGCACCCCCGTGGACATCGGCGGACAAATCTTCGCCCATCGCTCGGTGATGCTCAACCCCTGCATGGATGCTCTGGCCATCAAGCCCGACGGCATCTACGTGGACGGAACGGCGGGCGGCGGCGGACATTCCTATGAGATTGCCAAGAGACTGACAACGGGGCTCTTGATCGCTATAGACCAGGACGAGGCGGCCATCAAGGCGGCTTCTGCCAAATTAGCCCCTCTGGGGGAGCGCGCCCGCGTGGTGCGAAGCAATTTCCGACACGTCGCCGACGTGCTGGATACCGTAGGGATCGACAGGATCGACGGAATTCTTCTGGATCTCGGGGTTTCCTCCTATCAGTTGGACACCCCCGAGCGGGGATTCTCCTATATGGCCGACGCGCCGCTGGATATGCGCATGGACGCGAGAGCCGAAAAGACCGCCTATGACGTGGTCAACACCTACAGCGAGTTTGACCTCCGCCGCATCCTCTTTGATTACGGCGAGGAGAAATTCGCCCCCCGTATCGCCTCCCGCATCGTGCAGGCGAGAGCGGACAAGCCCATCGAGACAACGGGGGAGCTTGCCTCCCTCATTAAGGCGGCTATTCCCGCCGCGGCCAGAGACGGGGGACATCACCCCGCCAAACGCTCCTTCCAAGCCATCCGCATTGAGGTCAATTCCGAGCTGGATGTCATTCGCCCCGCTCTGGAGTCGGCCATGAAGCGGCTGAACAAGGGCGGCCGCATGGCGGTCATCACCTTCCACTCTTTGGAGGATCGCATCGTCAAGCAGACCTTTGCGGATATGGCGAGCGGCTGTACCTGCCCCCGCGGGCTTCCCGTCTGCGTGTGCGGCAAGACCCCTTCGGTGAAGGTGATCTCCAAAAAGCCCATTCTGCCCAATGCTGAGGAGCTGGAGGTCAATCCACGCTCCAGAAGCGCAAAGCTCCGCGTGGCGGAGAAGCTGTAAGCAAGCGATTCATTCGGTCGGGAACCGAGACTACATACATTCTACAGAAAGGAACGTCGGCTATGGAACATGAGTACAAACGGGACGAACGGCTCGCAGGAGAGCGGTTTGCCATCAGCCACGGGGGAAGCTCCGCCCGCGTGGTGCGCGAGGATGAGATCGACCCCGCCGAGCTGCGCCGCAAGCAGGCTGAGGATCGGAACAGCGAAGCCCGCTACATAGATATGTTCTGCGAGCGCTACCGTGACCGCGGTATTGCCGGGCGAGTCCACGCGGACGCCGCCAGACAGGAAAAGAAGGAGGCGCTCACCAGAGCGATCGCGCCCGGAGCCTACATCGGAGCCGACGAGCTGGCCGCCAAGGAACAGAAGCTGAATAACTACCGTACGGGCAAGAGCAGCGACGGCAAGCGTTACATGACGGTGGATGATTTCGCCCGTTATTACCATGACCAGAGAGGCTACAAGTTCCCTCAGTACCGCGTGGCTACCGACGAGGAGCGCATCGCGGCGGTGAAGGCTGTTGCCCCCGCCAAGGAAACGAGGCTTGAACAGCCAAAAAAAGCCGGTTGGCTTACTGATACGGACAAGCTCCCCGCTCCCATCGCCAAGCTCATGACCCGCCCCTTCTTCGTGCGGCTCAACGAGTGGGCGCAGGAGACCTTCCCCCGCGAGGGTGAGATGCGGATCGAGACCCGCCCCGTGGGTGGTTTCCGTCCCCGCCGCGTTCCCGTGGGTCTGGTGGCCGCGCTTGTCACGGTGCTTGTGTCCATGTCTACGGTCATCACCAGCACGGTGTCGGTAAGCCAGGCCACGCGTGAGCTGAGCCGGATGAAGGAATCCTATGCGGAACTGAAGGAGGTTCACGGCGAGCTGGAGGATCAGCTCGACCTGAAAAACGATATGCTGGCCATTGAGGACTACGCCTCGGGTGAGCTGGGCATGGTTCACGAGAAATATCTGAACGGCGAATACCTCACCGAGGATAAGGAGGACAGCCTCGAGGTTCTGGACGAGAACCGCGACGGCGACAAGAAGGGGCTCGCGTGGCTACTCTCGGCCTTCGGCATTGGTGATTAAGCCCTTCAGGCAGGCATATTGCGCGGCAGGGTGACATACCCTTACAAGGGACGCTCCTGACCCTGGCGGCATTATGTCCGAGTAACTCAAAAGATTCAGGCGGCGTGTGTCATACTCGCCGCCTTCCGTTGTTTCGAGGGGCGTTCGCGCTCCCATCCGACCGAAAGGAGGTCACCCGTATGAAGGCTCCCATCCATACGTCCACCGACACGGGGACGGTCAGGCGCGCGGGGGTGATCGGCATGATCATTGTCGCCGCTTTCCTGTTTTTGCTGCTGCGTATCCTCCTGCTCCAGACCGTGGGCTACGAGAAATATCGGGATAAGGTGCTCAACCAGATCACCACCGAGGCCGAGGTTATCGCTGACCGCGGCAAGATCTACGATCGCAACGGTGTGCTGCTGGCCACCAGCGTGACCACCTACCGTGTTTTCATCGCGCCCCGCATTATTGCTCAGGTGTCCGAGGAGCAGGAGCTGAAGTACGATGTTCTCATCGCCACCGAGCTTTCGGACATACTGGACGTGGAGTACGATTACATCCTGAAGCAGACCACCTATACCAAGTATCTTGACCGTACCCTCGCCCGAAACGTGGACGAGGAGGTGGCCAAGCGGGTGCGCAAGGTCATAGGGGACAACGATCTGGAGGACATGGTCTTTTTGCAGGCGGGAACCACCCGTTACTACCCCAATGGGACGCTGGCCTGCCACGCTCTCGGCTTTACGGGCAGCGACGGCGCGGGACAGTACGGTCTGGAGCTGAAGTACGACAGCGTTCTGTCGGGCACCAACGGCCGCTACATCACCGCCCGCGACTCCCACGGAGGGGAGATGCCCTACGAGTATCAGAGCTACATCGAGGCGCAGGACGGTCATTCCATCATCACCACGCTGGACATCAATATCCAATCCACCCTGGAGGAGCAGCTCCGCGCCACCTATATCGAGTCGGGGGGACAGAATCGCGCCACGGGCATGGTCATCGACGTAAAGACGGGTGAAATTCTGGCGCAGGCTACCTACCCCGATTTTGACCTGAACGATCCCCGTAAGCTCAACGATTTTGACACCGCAATTCTGGCTGAATCGGGCTTGACCGCCGACAGCGAGGCGTATGCCAAGCTCAAGCAGGAGCTACAGCTCACCACGTGGTCGAATAAGGCAGTCACTGAGGTCTATATGCCCGGCTCCACCTTCAAGATCGTCACGGCTTCCATGGCCTACGAGGAGAATCTGGTGAAGGAGGGCGAGACCTTCTACTGCCCCGGCCACCACTATCCCCTGGAAGGCTCTAAGATCAAGATCCACTGCCACAAGACCACGGGACACGGCTCCCAGACCTTCGCGGTGGGACTCCAGAACTCCTGTAACCCCGTCCTCATGATGATGGGTGCCCGCATCGGCCGCGAGCGGTTCTACAACTACTTCCGCGCCTTCGGGTATCTGGAAAAGACGGGCATCGACCTCCCCGGCGAGGGTACCTCCATCTTCTATCAGGAGTCCGCCTTCTCCGAGCTGGATCTGGCGACGGCTTCCTTCGGTCAGAACTTCAAGGTCAGCCCCATTCAGCAGATCATGGCTGTCACCGCCGTCGCCAACGGCGGGTATCTCCTGACCCCCCGCATGGTCAAGGAGGTGGTGGACAGCGAGGG
>JAZNUO010000388.1:0-1605 GCA_045592305.1 Eubacteriales bacterium
ACTCACCGCCCTTCTGCTCCTCGCCACCCTCCTGCTCACCGCCGCGGGCTGTACGGCGGCACAAACACCCGCCGATACTTACCCCGAATCTGATACCGCGGAGGAGATCACCCCCCCCGCCGACACCCAACCCGAAACCGAAGTCCCCGAGACCCATGCTCCCGAGACCGAGCCGCCCGCCGAGTCCACCGAGCTGGACAAGAGTCAGTCCTACAAGATCCTTTTCATTGGCAACAGCTATACCTATGCCAACGATATGCCCGCCGATTACTTCAACGCCATCATGCGGGCAGCGGGCTACAGGGCGAGGATCTACGCCATCACCCGAGGCGGATGGACCCTTCTGGCCTCCTCTGACCCCCATGACGAGGTGGGCAGTCAGGTAGACGCTTCGCTCAAAAAGCAGAATTTCGCTTTCGTGATCCTACAGGAGCAGAGCACTACCCCCGGTTGGAACAGGGGTGACTTCTATAAGGGTGTGGAAGCCCTTGACAGTAAGATCCGCGCGGAGGGTGGTACCCCCATCCTGTACGCTACGTGGGGACGTAAGGACGGCAGCGGGGATCTGGACTACTTCGGCTGGACCAACGAAACCATGACGTGGAAGCTGGCGGCATCCTACGCTACCATCGGCAAGGCGCTGGACATCCCCGTAGCCCACGTCGGTCTTGCCTTCCGTGACGTCGTTGTCAACCACCCCGACGTGAATCTCTATTCCTCCGATCTGAGCCACCCCAGCCGAGCCGGCAGCTACCTCGCCGCTCTGACTATCTTCGCCCGTGTCACGGGCATCGACCCCACCACCGTCAAATATAACAGCGGCTTGGGTGCGGAGATGGACGCTCTCCTGAAGGAGGTGGCGCGCAAGGCGGTATTCGAGACCCCCGAGATCCCCGAGGAATACATGGCCGAGGCGGAGAGACGGGGGTAAGGGGCGACCTTTAGGTGAGTTCCCGCGAAAAAATTCCAAAACCTCTTGACAAAACAAAGAATCTGTGCTATGATATACCATCATAAACCAATGACGGAGAATAGTACCGCACCCCCTCCGATACAGAGACCCGCCGATGCTGGAAACGCGGGACGGAGACCGCGGGAATGGACTTCCGAGGGCAGACCGAGCCGAAACCGCCGAGCTTCGGGGTAGTATCTGACGGCCGCGCACCGTTACGCGCAAAGAGGAGGGAAGCACCGCAGGTGTAGTCCCTCAATCGTGGGTGGTACCGCGGATTTTGACAAAAATTCGTCCCCGACAGAGCAGATCTGTCGGGGGCTTCTTTTTTCCTTTGACCATATGACCCACATACCAGTTGTCAAATGACACCTCGGTGTTATAAAAATATTTTGAAAAGTTTTTGGGGAGTCCAGAGGGGCTTTTTTCAAAAAGCCCCTTTGGCCGTTCCCCTAACGAAAGTGAGGATAACCCCATGTTCCAAAACACCCCCGTTTCCTTCTCCGGCGTTCAGCCCAGCGGGAACCTGACCATTGGCAACTACCTTGGTGCCATCAAGAATTTCTCGGCCTTCTCCGAGCAGTACAAGTGCTTCTACTGCGTGGTGGACGAGCACGCCATCACGGTTCGTCAGGTGCCTGCCGACCTCCGCC
>JAZNUO010000389.1:0-5937 GCA_045592305.1 Eubacteriales bacterium
TACGCCGAGCGGTATATCGAGCACGGGCGGGCTCGTCCGCTCGTGCATATCGACAAAAAAACAGTCGATATACGCCTTGCGGCGTTCGATATGTGCTTCGCTTCACTACGCACTCGATATTCCGATTCGGTCTTGCCCGAATCGGATCGATATGCGCCCCTTTGGGGCGCGTGACGGGCTCTGCCCGCTAAACCCCAATTTGAATTACAGCCCGTTATGCTCTTCCCAGCGCGAAGGCCTTCTTGTTGATCTCCACGAACTTGGGCTTGACGCACTCCTCGATGGCGGTCATCCACTTGTCCTCGGAAATCTCGGGGAAGTAGCGGGAGAGCCGACCCATGAGGACGAGGTTGACAGCCTTGGCGGTGCCCGCCTCCACGGCGAGGGTCAGCGCGTCCATATCGTCGATCTGCACGCCCTTCTGCTTCAGGGACTCCAGCACCTCATGGGGGTAGGTGGCGGCACCCGTAATGACGGGCATGGGATCGGTCTCGCGGTCGTTGACGATGATGCGGCCGCCATCTCTCAGGCAGGACGCCCAGCGGGCGGCCTCCAGCTTCTCGAAGGAGACGATGTAGTCGGCCTCGCCCTTGTCGATAATGGGGGAGTCCACGCGGTCGCCGTAGCGGACGTAGGTGACTACGCTGCCGCCGCGCTGGCTCATGCCGTGTACCTCCGAGACCTTCACGTCAAAGCCCTCGGCACAGAGAAGATGACCCAGCAGCTTGGAGGCGAGGAGGGAGCCCTGTCCGCCCACGCCCACGATCATGATATTCTTGGTTTCCATATCAGTTACCTCCCTTGATAGCACCGAAGGCGCAGAGCTGCTCGCAGACACCGCAACCGACACACAGGGTGGGATCCACCATAGCCTTGGCCTGCTTACCCTCCCCTTCCATGTGGATGGCGGGACAGCCCAGCTTCATGCACTTCTTGCAGGAGCGGCAGGACTCGGGATCCACCTTGACGGCGGGCTTTGCCTTGACGGTCTTGAGCAGGACGCAGGGACGGCGGGAGATAATCACGCCGGGACCCTCGGCGGCCAGTTCCTCGGTGATGGCCTTGTCGCAGGCGGCGAGATCGTAGGGATCCACCACGGTCACGCGGTCAATGCCCACGGCGCGGCAGAAGGCCTCCAGATCCACCTTGGCGGCGGGGTCGCCGTGGATGTTGTAGCCCGTGGTGGGGTTCTGCTGGTGCCCCGTCATACCCGTGATGGAGTTGTCCAGAATGATGACGGTGGAATTGGAAGCGTTGTAGGAAATATTGACCAGACCCGTCATACCCGAGTGCATGAAGGTGGAGTCGCCGATGACGGCCACGGTCCTCTTTTCGGTCTCGGCACCGCCGATCTTGTTAAATCCATGGACACCCGACACCGACGCGCCCATGCAGAGCACCGAGTCAACGGCGTTGAGGGGCTGAGCCATACCCAGAGTGTAGCAGCCGATGTCACCGATGACGGTAATTTTGTGCTTGGCGAGGGTGTAGAACAGGCCTCTGTGAGGACAGCCCGCGCACATGACGGGAGGACGGACGGGGATGGTCTCCTCGGCGGTGACACCCTCCATGACCTCCATGCCGAACACGCGGCGGATGAGGTTCTGGGAGAACTCACCCTCCATGGGGAAGAGGTTCTTGCCGTCAACCGTCAGCCCCAGCGCCTTGCAGTGGTTCTCAATGACGGGATCCAGCTCCTCGATGACCGCCACGCGCTCCACCTTGGAAGCGAAGTCGGTGATGAGCTTCTCGGGCAGGGGATTGACCATACCCAGCTTGAGGACCGAGACCTTGTCGCCAAAGACCTCCTTGACGTAGCGGTAGCAGGTGCCCGAGCAGATGATACCGATCTCGGTGCCGCCCATCTCCACGCGGTTGACGGGAGAAGTCTCGGCGTACTCAATGAGCGCGCGGGTGCGTGCCTCCACCGCGGGATGGCGGCGGATGGCGTTGGCGGGAGCCATGATGTACTTCTGAGGGGTCTTGACGTAGGGCTTGACGGGAATATCCTGTCTGTCAGCCACGGTCAGAAGGCTCTGGGAGTGAGCGATGCGGGTGCACATACGGAGCAGGAAGGGGGTATCGAACTGCTCCGACAGCTCGAAGGCCAGCATGGCGTACTCGCGTGCCTCAGCGGAATCCGAGGGCTCCAGCATGGGCACCTTGGCGGCGATGGCGTGGTGGCGGGAGTCCTGCTCGTTCTGGGAGGAGTGCATACCGGGGTCGTCGGCCACGCAGAGGACGAGACCGCCGTTGACACCCGTGTAGGACATGGTGTAGAGGGGGTCGGCGGCCACGTTGAGGCCTACGTGCTTCATGGCGCAGGCGGAACGGGCACCCGCGAGGGACGCGCCGAAGGCGACCTCCAGAGCCACCTTCTCGTTGGGGGCCCACTCGCAGTACATCTCGGGGCATACGTCGCGGTACTCGGCGGCGTACTCGGTGATCTCGGTGGAGGGGGTGCCGGGGTAGCTGGACACGAGACGGCAGCCCGCCTCGTACAGGCCTCGGGCCACGGCCTCGTTGCCGAGCATGAGAGTCTTGTTCATGATGGATTTCCTTTCCTATATGTGAATCAAATTTTTTGCCGTAAAAACAGAAAACCCCTTTGAGAGAAGATTCTCTTCAAAGGGCGAAACAGTTCGCGGTACCACCTTTTTTCGCTTCTTCCCTTGGGGGGAGGAAGCCTTACGGGACACAGTCATATCCCTTACGCTGTAACGGGCGTTCCCGTCGCCCCTACTCCAACCCACGGATGGTGTTCAAGGCGCGGCTCTCGGAAGGAATTCAATCGGGATTCGTGGCTGTCATCTCACCGCCGACAGCTCTCTTGACACGAAGGATCCGACCTACTGGTTTCCGGTCATCGTCAATTTTCTCCTATTATAAAGGATTGACGGGAATTTGTCAAGGGGTTTGGAGAATTTTCTGCGCTTTTTGGCGAAAAAGTTTCCGCCAAAGCAGGGAAAATCAGGGGGAGCCCCCCTCGGAAGCCCGCATCTGTCGAATTGCCCAAAAAACCGCGGACAAAATTTAAAAATTTCCCTGATTTATTGTGAAAAAGCACTTGCAATTCAAGGAAAAATGTGTTATACTATTACTGTATAACAGCAGAGTGTGATGAGAGTGGGTTCCGACGGAAAGCCACTCTTAAATTTTGCTTAGGGACTTTTCACACAGAAAGGAAGGTCGAGACGTGTCGGAAGAGAACAAGAACCCCACCGAAAAGAAGCCCTGCCGCGCCATTCGCACCCGCACCGCGGGACGGGGCATTGCGGACCGCGTGCGTGAGATCATTCAGCCCACCGCCGATGAGCTGGGCTACTACCTCTGGGACGTGGAGTACGTCAAGGAGGGAGCCGACTTCATCCTGCGGGTCACGATCGACCGCTTCGATGAAGCCAACGAGGGCATCACCATTGACGATTGCGAGATCATGAGCCGCGCCATCGACCCCGTCCTGGATGAGCATGACCCCATCCCCGACCAGTACCTTCTGGAGGTCTCCTCTCCCGGCATTGAGCGGGAGCTGACCCGCGACGAGCACTTCGAGCTCTGCGCGGGCGAGAAGGTAGAGGTTCGTCTCTTCGCCCCCGTGGACGGCAGCCGCGTCTGGGCGGGCATTCTCGGCGAGCGTGACCCCGAGGGCGGCATCCCCGTGGAGACCGCCGGCATCACCCGCGTATTCCCCAAAGCAAGCGTATCCAAGGTTCGCACCGTTTTCGATTTTTAAATACAACACCCGAAAGGATGAAATGAAATGAAAGACGATATTTTTGAGGCTCTTGAGCTGCTGGAGAAGGAAGGTATTCCCCAGTCTTACATGATCGAGAAGATCGAGCAGGCTCTGGCCTCCGCGTTCAAGAAGGAGTATGGCCCCACCGCTCTCATGCGGGTGGAGATGGACGCTACCAAGAAAAAGACCAAGGCATACCTGCAAAAGGAGGTCGTGGAGGAGGTCGAGGACCCCGTCTGCCAGATCTCTCTGGAGGATGCCAAGTCCATCAGCAAGAGGTACAAGCTGGGCATGATGGTGGAGCGCGAGGTCAAGACCGACGCTTTCCGCCGCACCTCGGCTGCCGCCGCCAAGTCGGTCATCATTCAGGGCATCCGCGAGGGTAAGCGTCAGGCCATGCAGGAGGCTTACGAGAACAAGAAGGAAGAGATCATCACCGTCACCGTCAGCAAGATTGACCGCGACAACGGCGACGTGATGCTGGAGCTGGATCAGGGCTACAACTGGCTGCCCGCCGCCGAGCAGATCCCCCACGAGCACCTGACCGTGGGTCAGAAGATCAAGGTGTTCCTGACCGAGATCAACCACGAGGCCAAGGGCCCCGTTATCTCCCTCTCCCGTATCCATCCCAAGCTGGTGTGGCGTTTGTTCGAGCTGGAGGTTCCCGAGATCCAGGACGGGATCGTCATCATCCGCGGTGTTGCCCGTGAGGCGGGCTCCCGCTCCAAGATCGCCGTCTACTCCCGCGATCCCGACGTGGATGCCGTGGGCGCGTGCATCGGCAACCGCAATATGCGTATCGATACCATCATCTCCGAGCTGAACGGCGAGAAGATCGACATCGTCAAGTACAGCGAGACCCCCGAGGAGTACATCGCCGCCGCACTGGCACCCGCCACCGTCAATTCCGTCACCATGGTGGCGGAGCGCGCCTGCCGCGTCACCGTGGATCCCGATCAGCTCTCTCTGGCCATCGGTCGCGAGGGTCAGAACGTCCGTCTGGCCGCCAGACTGACCGGCTACAAGATCGACATCAAGGCTGAGTAATTTTCGGAAAACGAGGTGATGGTCATGAGCGGAACCGCGCAAAAGGGCATGAAGCCCCGCAAGATCCCCATGCGGCAGTGCCTCGGCTGTAACGAGCATAAGCCCAAGGCCGAGCTCATCCGCATCGTCCGCAGTCCCGAGGGTGAGGTCTCGCTGGACCTGACAGGCAAGAAATCGGGTCGGGGCGCATACATCTGCCGTGACCTCAAGTGCCTCAGAAAGGTACGGAGGAGCGGCCGCGTCGCCCACAATCTGGAGTGCGAGATCAGCCCCGAGGTATACGACAAAATGGAGACCGAGCTGGCGGACGGAGGAGACGAGGCATGAGTACCCCCACCCCCGAGGATAAGCTCCTTTCCACCCTGGGTCTGTGCGCCAGAGCCCGCAAGCTGGTCATGGGCACCCCCATGGTCTGCGAGGCCATGCGGAGCGGCAAGCCCCCCGTGCTGGCGGTGCTGGAAGCGTCGGACACCTCCGCGGGTACCCATAAAAAGCTGACCGACAAGTGTGCCTACTACCGCGTCCCCCTCTACCGCCTGACCGCCGATACCGAGCGGCTGGGGCGGGCCATCGGGAAGGTCGGCAGCGTCGCCGCCGTCGGTCTGACCGACGAGAATCTGTATAAGGCCGTGATCCCCCATCTCCCCTCCTCGGGAGAAAGCGGGTAAGGCCACCCCCAAAATCCCTTACGAATCATTCCATTCTCATAGCCCCGCAGGGCAAACCGCCTGACCGCGTTTTCGCGGCAGGGAAGAGTTTTAGGAGGAAATATGGCATTCAATCCGCAATTCAAAATTAACCAGATGGCAAAGGACATGGGTCTGAAGAGCAAGGAGCTGACCGATCTGCTGGCAGATAAGGGCATGAATGACGTGAAGAGTCAGAAGACCCTTACCGAGCAGGAATTCAACGTACTGCTCCAGTCCCTGACCGAGGCGAATCAGGTTGACAACATCTCCGATTACATGGACGGCAAGACCTGTATTCCCTCCAAGATCGCCGCGGTGAAGGCTGCCGAGAAGGCAGCGCGCGAGAAGGCGGAGCGCGAGGCTCGTGAGGCCGCCGAAAAGGAGGCTGCCCGCATCGCCGCCGAGCGGGCCGCCGCCGAAAAGCTCGCCCGCGAGAAGGCAGAGCGCGAGGCCAGAGAGAGAGCC
>JAZNUO010000390.1:0-7393 GCA_045592305.1 Eubacteriales bacterium
CCAGCGCACCGAGGTAGCCGTCGGCAGACTCATAGTCGGACAGGGAGTCATAGCCCAAGCAAACGTCGGTGAGCTTGCCGGCACGGTCAGGGGTCTTGATGCTGACGATGGTACCGCCGAAGTCGGTGATCTCCACGGTCAGGCCGTTGTCACCTACGAGGGTGAAAAGGGTCGCGGTCTCGCCGCTTTCCAGCTTGCCCCAAGGGCGGGAGTAGATGTTCATGGTATGTACCTCACTGGATGTGTTATTTCAATGGGGAGAAATGCTACAGATACAAGATACGAGATACAAGATACGGAGACGCATATGGGCTCGGTCTATCTTGTATCTTCGTATCTTTTACGCATCGTATCCGTTGGGGTTCATGGTCTGCCAACGATCTGCGTCGCGGCACATATCCACCAAATCGTACTTGGCCTCCCAACTGAGGACTTCTTTGGCCTTGGTTGCGTCGGCGTAGCAGGTGGCGATGTCGCCGGGGCGGCGCTCCACGATCTTGTAGGGCACCTGTCTGCCCGTGGCGGCCTCGAAGGACTTGACGATATCCAGCACCGAATAGCCGTGACCCGTACCGATATTGTAGTGCTCCACGCCGCCCACCTTTCGGGCGCGGTTCAGGGCGCAGAGGTGGGCGCGGGCGAGATCGACCACGTGGATGTAGTCGCGGACACCGGTTCCGTCGGGAGTATCGTAGTCACTGCCGAAAATGCTGAGGTAGGGGCGGCGACCCGTAGCCACCTGGGTGACGTAGGGGAAGAGGTTATTGGGGATACCCTTGGGATCCTCGCCCATGAGACCCGACTTGTGGGCACCCACGGGATTGAAGTAGCGGAGGATGCTCACCGACCAATCCTTGTTGGCGTACTGAATATCCGAGAGGATGCGCTCGATCATCTTCTTGGTCTCGCCGTAGGGGTTGGTGGTCTGACCCAAAGGCGTGGTCTCCTTGATGGGGATCTCGGCGGGATCGCCGTAGACGGTCGCCGAGGAGGAGAATACCATGATCTTCACACCGTGCTTCTTCATGGCCTCGCAAAGACCCAAGGTGGATACCAGATTGTTGTAGTAATAGGTCGCGGGAATGGTCACGGACTCGCCCACGGCCTTGAGCCCCGCGAAGTGGATGACGCTCTCGATGTCGGGGTTCTCGGCAAAGACCCTGTCCAGAGCCTCGGCATCGCAGAGGTCTGCCTTATAGAACTTGGGGCGCTTGCCCGTGATGGTTTCAATGCGATCCAGGACGATCTCCTTACTGTTGCAGAGATTGTCCACAATGACGGGGGTCTCGCCTGCCTGGATCAGCTCGACGACGGTGTGGGAGCCGATAAAGCCGGTTCCGCCGGTGATGAGGATGGACATAGGGTTTCTCCTTGATTACATATTTATGATTGCAATAGATACAAGATACGCGCCGAGCAAGCCCGAGCAAGCCCGAGCAAGCTCGGCAGATACAAGATACAAGATACGCCCGACCCAAGAATATCTTGTATCTTGTATCTTGTAACTTGTATCTTTCCACAGTAGTCGGATCAGCAAAGCCCCTTCACAAACTCCCGCAGTTCTTCCATGTACGCCTCGGTCTCGGCCACCAGCTTGAGCTGGGTGCGGGCGCGGACAAGGTTATGGTCGGGGTAGTCGGTGTGGTAGTAGGTGTCGCCGTCCAGATAGTCACCGAGGAAGCGGATGGCCTGCTCCAGGGTGATGACGTAGCCGCCGTCGGGGAGCATTTGCAGTTCCCTTTCGGTCAGCGCCCCGTCCGTGCCCTTGATGAAGCCCTTGGCGTAGGCCTTGAACATTTCGGGAAGAAAATGAACCTTATCGAGGTCTGGCTCGTCCTCGGCGGCGGAGGCGGCACCCGTGCGGATGGAGTCTCCGAAATCGTAGAGGGAGGAGCCGGGCATGACGGTGTCCAGATCGATGATGCAGACCGCCTCCTCGGTGATCTCGTCCAAGAGGATGTTGGAGAGCTTGGTATCGTTGTGGGCCACGCGGAGGGGGAGGTCGCCGCTCGCCAGCGCGTCCACGATGAGGGAGCACTTGTCGGCGCGGTCGGTGATGAACTTGATCTCCTCACGGACCGAATCTACCCGCCCCGCGGCGTTACGCTCCACGGCGGCGAGGAAGTCGGCGTATCTCCGCTTGGTGTTGTGGAAGTTGGGAATGGACTCGATGAGCGCGGAGGCATCGAAGTCCGACAGTCTGCGCTGGAAGTCGCCGAAGGCCTCGCCCACACGGGCGAAGGTGTCGGGGCTATCCACCGTGAGGCGGCAGACGGTGCTCTCCACGAAGTCATAAGCGCGCCAGAAGCGACCCTCTCGGTCGGTGTAGCCGTTGGCACCGTCCTTGGTACGGACCACCCGCATGGTTCCCCGCTCGGTATCCTCGCCGCTTTCGGCCAGCCCCTTACGGATATGCTCGGTGACAGCCACGATGTTGTTCATGACCCCCACGGGATCCTTGAAGATAGCGGTATTGAGAATCTGGAGAACGTAGCGTTTGCCGCCCTCCACCGTGACGATATAGGTGCTGTTGATGTGACCGTTCCCGCAGACCTTGAGGTCGGTGACTTCCCCCGCGAAGGCGAAGCGGTTACAGACGGCCAGAACCTGTTCCTGTACAGATGGGTTCATGGCATCAGCCCCACAGATGCTCGGGGTACTCGCCCGCGTCGATGAGCTTCCGGATGGACTCCACCACCCAAGGCTTATCCTCCTTGTAGGTCACGCCGTACCACTCGCTCTCGGTGGGGTAGACCACCACATCGCACTTGCCTGCCTTGACGAAGGTATCGATGGAGGAAGGAAGGAGGGACTCGATCTTGCAGGGATCGGCGGCGTTGTGCAGGTTCGCCATGAAAGCGTCGAAGTCGGCATCCAGCATACCGATGGTCTCGGCACCCAGACCCCAACAGTTCATGGAGACAACGGTGTCGCCGTCCAGGAATACCATGTTGCCGTCAGCGTCGGGATACTGGGCGTTCTCACCCAGCTTCTCGATCTTGTGGGTCTCCACCAGGTCCACGAGCATACCATCCTCGCCCACCTTGCAGATGCCGCGGGAGCAGCCGCCCTTGTCGGTAAGGGTCTTATTGACCTTGAAGCCTACGGCGCAGCAGTGGCAAACGCCGTCGCCGCCGAGCTCGCCCTTCTCCAGCTTGGACAGGTGGGCGGCCAGCTTCTCGTAGGTGTTGCGGCCGTAGAAATCGTCCGCATTGATGACACCGTAGGGCTCCTTCACGATCTCGCGGGTGGAGCGGACGGCGTGGGTGGTGCCCCAAGGCTTGACGCGACCCTCGGGAATGGCATAGCCCTCGGGAATGTCGGAGAGCTCCTGATAGGCGTACTCCACGGCGATGTGCTTTTCCACACGGGCACCGATGGTGGCCTTGAAGTCCTCGGCGATGGCTTCCTTGATGATGAATACCACCTTATCAAAGCCCGCGCGCTTGGCATCATAGACCGAATAGTCGATGATAAAGTTGCCGTCCTTGTCGATGGGTTCCATCTGCTTGACACCGCCGAAGCGGGAGCCCATACCGGCTGCGAGAATAACGAGTGTCATAAGTAAGTACCTCCGTATTTTTATGTGGGATGCCCTGGTCGGGCATTCTATTTCAATTTACTATTATACTATATTTTCGTGTTTTTGGCGAGTAGGTAGACCCATTATTTACATAATGTTCACACTTTTTTGGCTTTTTCCGTTCATTTTTCCGATCACGGAATCGGGTTCTGACGTTTGTATAAAAAAACAAAGCCCAGAGCAGGGGTTCATCTGCTCTGTGCTTTGTTGTGTATCCGAGGTAGCACTTGTAGAAGGTGATATTTTTCGGATAATGCTCTGTTGGTGACCCATCGGGAACACGAAATGCCGCGCAAGCGCGGCGTCAAGCCGCACTGTTGTAATTTTATAGGGAGTACTCGCTGGCGGCTTGAAGGCTTCGATTCCGTGATAACTCACCAATACAAAAGGCACCGCACTGCGGTGCCTTTTGTATTGGTGACCCATCGGGAACTCGAATCCCGGACCCCCTGATTAAAAGTCAGATGCTCTACCGACTGAGCTAATGGGTCGTATAGTACATACCCGAAGATTATACCATAAAGCGTCCCGTTTGTCAAGACTTTTCGGAGAAATTTCTTTTGCAAAGTATTTTGAAAAGCAGGCGGTCGGAATCCGCAAATTTTGTCAACTATTTCCCAAGTTTTCTCGCCAAACCTCTTGAAAAAATGACGGTTTATTGCTATAATAGATAAGTAAGTAACCGCCATAATTCTTGATTGCTCACGGCGGGCTGCCGAAAAAATTCACCTGTTGGTTGAAAAAAATTATCCATCTACTATCTTGTATTTGTCCGTGTATGTGGTATAATAGATACGTAAGCGACGGAGGAGGTGCCTCTATGAGGATCGGTGAGAAGATACGTTCCCTTCGCAAGAACAAGAATATCACCCAGACTCAACTGGCGGAGGTGCTGTCGGTATCGGCGCAGTCGGTGAGCAAATGGGAGAATCACATATCCGTACCCGATATTTCGGTGCTTCCCGTCATCGCCCGCTATTTCGGCATCACCATGGACGATCTCTTCAGCTACCGTCCCGATGCCCTGACCTACAAGGAGCGGTTTATTCGCTTTATGGTTGATAACGGTATGCTCCGCTTTGAGGATCGCCCCTTGAGCAACGGCAGGGTCTCTCCCTACTACATCCACAGCGGCTACCACCGCATGAGCAGTCAGATCTCCCGACTGGGTGAGTTCTACGCCGAGTGTATCCGTGAGCACGGCATTGAGTCCAACTGTCTGGTGGGTGTCAACGAGCGGGAAATCCCCCTTCTGATCGCCACCAGCATGACTCTGTTCGGCAAGTACGGTGTGGATTCCCACTACTGTATGAACTATATCGCCGAGAAGGACGCGCTTCTGTCGAGGGACATGACCCTCATCACCGATACCCTGTCCTCGGGTGCCACCATGCGACGAGTGTTGGATCGGATGAAGTCCGAGATCGGGCGTTATCCCTCCCACATTGTCATCTACGTGGACAGAATGGAGAAAACGAATCATTCTTCCCTCTCGGCCAAGCACGAGATCGAGAAGGATTACGGGGTACGCATCCACAACATCATCACGCTGGAGGATATTCTCGGGGCGGTTGCCCACGGTGTGATCCATGCGGGTGAGAATCACGACAAGCTTTTGAAGTACGCCGAGCTGTACCGAGGCGAATAACCGCGAAAAAGCCACGGTGCGTCACCGAAGAGTATCGTGCCCCAGCCCAACCTTGTAAATAATTTTTGAGGAGATACAATCATTATGGAACAGACAAGAAGAGTCGGTACCGTATCCCGGGGTATTCGCTGCCCCATCATCCGCGAGGGCGACGATCTGGCCGCCATCGTCACCGAAAGCGTTCTGGAGGCCGCCAAGTCCGAGGGCTTTGCGCTTCGTGACCGCGACGTCATCTCCATGACCGAGTCCATCGTGGCCCGCGCTCAGGGCAACTACTGCTCGGTGCAGAACATCGCCGACGACGTTCGCCGAAAGCTTGGCGGCGGTACGGTGGGTGTCATTTTTCCCATCCTCTCCCGCAACCGCTTTGCCATCTGCCTGCGGGGTATCGCCATGGGCTGCAAGAAGGTGGTGCTGATGCTGTCCTACCCCTCCGACGAGGTGGGCAACGAGCTGGTGTCTCTGGACAAGATCGACGAGGCGGGGGTGAATCCCTACTCCGACGTTCTGTCGCTTGAGAAGTACCGCGAGCTCTTCGGCGAGAACAAGCACGAGTTCACCGGTGTGGACTACGTGGAATACTACGGCAATCTGGTTCGTGAGTGCGGTGCCGAGTGCGAGATCGTCTTCGCCAACCAGGCCAAGACCATTCTGAACTACACCGACTGCGTCCTCAGCTGCGACATCCACACCCGCGCCCGCACCAAGCGGATTCTGCTGGCCAACGGTGCCAAGATCGTCTGCGGTCTGGACGAGATCATGAATTCTCCCATCGACGGCAGCGGCTGCAACGAAAAGTACGGTCTTCTGGGCTCCAACAAGTCCACCGAGGACAAGGTCAAGCTCTTCCCCCGCGAGTGCAAGCCTCTGGTGCTGGACATTCAGGCTCGTATTCTGGAGGCAACCGGCAAGCACGTGGAGGTCATGGTCTACGGCGACGGCGCGTTCAAGGATCCCAAGGGTAAAATCTGGGAGCTGGCTGACCCCGTGGTGTCCCCCGCCTACACCGACGGTCTGATCGGCACCCCCAACGAGCTGAAGCTCAAGTATCTGGCCGACAATGACTACAAGGATCTGTCGGGTGAGGCTCTCCGCGAGGCGATTTCCAAGTCCATCCGCGAAAAGGAGGCGCAGGGCTCTCTGGTGGGCAACATGGCCGCTCAGGGCACTACTCCCCGTCAGCTCACCGACCTCATCGGCTCCCTCTGCGACCTGACCTCGGGCTCAGGCGACAAGGGTACCCCCGTGGTGCTGGTTCAAGGCTATTTCGATAACTACACCAACTGATATTCATAGAAGGAGGGATTTCGTATGATCGACTTTACTTCCAACGCGCGCCCCGCATCCATGGAGCGCATCGTGAATTTTGATCTGGCCAACGCCTTTATTGACGAGGCTGTGGCCGCCGTCCGCGCGCAGGTGGGAGACAGGAAGGTTCTGCTGGCTTTGTCGGGAGGGGTGGACTCCTCCGTGGTGGCCGCTCTGCTCATCAAGGCCATTGGCCGTCAGCTCACCTGCGTCCACGTCAACCACGGACTCATGCGCAAGGGTGAGTCTGAGCAGGTGATCGAGATCTTCGGTAAGGAAATGGACTGCAATCTGGTGTACGTGGACGCGACTGACCGCTTCCTTGATCTCCTGGCAGGGGTCAGCGATCCCGAGCGTAAGAGAAAGATCATCGGCGTGGAGTTCATCAATGTGTTCGCTGACGAGGCCCGCAAGCTGGAGGGTGTGGAGTTCCTCGCGCAGGGCACCATTTACCCCGACATTCTGGAGAGCGTCAAGCAGGCCGAGGGCAAGAAGGCGGTTAAGTCCCACCACAACGTGGGCGGCCTTCCCGAGGACTTGAAGTTCGCTCTGGTGGAGCCTATCAAGCTCTTGTTCAAGGACGAAGTCCGTGTGGTGGGCGAGGCTCTGGGTCTGCCCCACGCCATGGTCTACCGTCAGCCCTTCCCCGGTCCCGGTCTTGGTGTTCGCTGTCTGGGTGCCATCACCCGCGACCGTCTCCACGCTCTGCGGGAGGCCGACGCCATTCTCCGCGAGGAGTTCGCAAACAGCGGTCTTGCCGAGAAGGTGTGGCAGTACTTCATCGCCGTGCCCGACATCAAGAGCGTTGGCGTGAAGGACGACAGCCGCTACGAGGGCTGGCCCGCCATCATCCG